>CAYHRM010000188.1:0-1535 GCA_964359035.1 uncultured Planctomycetales bacterium | reverse complement strand
GACCAAAGAAATAAGGCTAACTAAAAATGTGCTGGCTAAGATCCAGAATAAAACCATTGGATAGGAATTTAACCTAAATTAGGTTTTCTACCTTTATTCGCTTTCTTAGAACGCCAATTAAGCTTTCCTCTACGTTTTCTTTTTCCCATGTTTATCCTTTATAATAATTCTGCGGCACATTTTGCACAACAAAACGGCCGGCTTCAACAATACAATCGTAAATAACCTTTCCCATCGGAGTACCTACGTAATTACTTAAACCCGCCCTAAAAGCTTTATCCTGAGGAAATTTTATTTTTTTCCCAGGATGCTCTATTACCTGGCTTTGAATATCCCGCGCGCTAATTACCTCTAAAGTCACCCGATCAATAATCCGCAAACTCAACTGCATATTTGCTTTGTTTAAAACTTCACCTAATAAACCACCCATAAAACTACTCGCGCTACTCCCACCTCCGGCTAAACCCGCCTTACCGCCTGAGTTTTCCGGTATAAACTCAACAATCCCCACGCTAATAATAAGATCCGCATCTTGCGGAGCAACAACCACAAAACGCTTAGTATTGTTTAAAATACTAACAAAATATTCTTTCAAGGCTAAACTGACCTGTGCGTCAAGGCCGGAAGTTTTTAATTCAAAATCATTAACGGCAATTTTAGCTTGAGCTCCCAGATAAGGGCTCAAGGATTCACCGGAAGAAGTTTGATCCAACACAGAATGCGATTTTGTTGAAAAACACCCTGCCAAAAACAACAAGGCAAATACGCAACTTATTAATTTAAAACTTTTCTTCATACTTGGCTTTTAATATATTACTGATTAACCAGGCTGTCAAGGACAATCCCCTGGCATTAAAGCAAATCAAACAGGCCACTAATTGCCGAAATAATCCTAAATGGCTGGGCTCTCTTAATCTCAAGCTTACTGCTTGAGCCACTGGTGACAATTATAGTATTAATTTTTGCACGCCTTCCAGCTTGAGCATCAATAACCATATCCCCCACATATAAAGCTTGTGGCTTCTTAAGGGAAAAACGTTTGATTATTTTATTTAACATCTCCGGATGGGGCTTACCGTGCTTGGCCTGATCCGCACAAAGTACATAATCAAAAAATTGGCTGATCTTCAAATGCTTTAATAAAATACGAGAAAATTTACTTGGCCGATTACTGGCCACTGCTAGTTTATACCCCTTTTCCTTAAGACGCCGTAAGAGCCTCCTGGCGCCAGGATAAAGGTGTGAATGTTTAAGTAAGCTCCTTTTATGGTGAGAGCGATATAAGCTTAATCCCTGTTTCAAATCTCCTGGCTGAACATACAGCTTAAACAGATTTATATCTCCCCACCCCACCAGGCGCCGGACAGTACTTACGCTCTGTGTTTTTAATCCTAACTTGCGCATCAGATAATTAAAGCTACTCACTATCGCTGCATAAGCGTCTATCAGAGTACCATCTAAATCAAAAATAATTAATTTTATATTTTCCATAATAAAACACGATTTAATTCACAAAGTTTAGGCAGGGTTTTAAG
>CAYHRM010000187.1:0-1563 GCA_964359035.1 uncultured Planctomycetales bacterium | reverse complement strand
TGGAATTGCAAAAATCAACCATATTTCTGATACCGCAAATATTGAGGTGGGACAACTGATATTTATACCTAATCGCCAAAAGCAACTTTCAGTGCCTATTAGATATACTTGCGATGACTTTATCTGTCCTATGAGAGGAAAAGTTATTACAGCTTTTGGACAAACTTTTAATAATATGATTAATAAGGGTATAAATATACAGCCGTATAACAATTTGGATGTAGTTGCTGCACGCAGCGGACGAGTTATTTTTTATTCAGATAATTTTGGGTATTTTGGAAGAACTCTCATCATAGACCATGGCGATGGGTTTTCAACTGTCTATGCCAGAATTCTTGAGGTGTTTATTAAAGCCGGAGATAACATACAACAAGGAACCATTATTGCCAAAACGGGTTCTTATTTACACTTTGAAATACGAAAAGGCCATATTCCACAAAATCCTAGCTTTTATTTACCCCGTTAGATAAGTATTTTCTAACGGGGAATTTACCCTTATCTAACGGGGTTTACCATGATAAAAGATAAATTTTTTGACCGTCAATTTTATCTGGATATTTTAGAAAAACGTATAGGCGGCCTAAAGGATAATTATCGTCAAAATATCGCTATTATTGGAGACGAGCATGTAGGAAAAACATCAATAATATTTAAATTTCTTAATAAATTCTACGATAACCGTATTATTATACTTTATTTAGAGGTTAGCCCAGAGTCTTTGTCTTTTTTTGTAAGAAGATTTATTGGTGTGCTCCTCTATAATTTTTTAGCTAACAGTGGTATACCTTTAAAAGAAGACCTTGATTTCCTGATTAATAAATCTACAAAATTTATACCCAAGACGACTGAAAAAATAAAAATAATTTTAAGTGCCATAAACAGAAGGAAAAGTAATAATGTCTTCGCAGAATTACTCTCATTATGCGAGACAATCAACCAAGAAACAGATAAATTCTGTGTAGTAATTCTAGATGAGTTTCATAATCTGGAAGGCTTGGGATTTAAAAATTTATACCGTGAGTGGTCTAAATTATTAATCTCCCAGAAGAATACAATGTATATTATTATAAGCTCTTTGAAATTTAAAACCAAGACTATACTGTCAAAGAACTTGTCTTTATTATTTGGTAATTTTGAATTAATTACTGTAGAACCGTTCGATATAAAAACAACTAAACTTTATTTAGAATATAAGTTGCGCGGCTTAAATTTAAATAGTGCTTTAGAGGATTTTTTAGTGCATTTTACAGGTGGATATCCACTTTACTTAGAGGTCATATCAGATGTGCTGCTTGAGTCGGCTCAGCCTACCTCGTTATCTCTAACAGGGCCCAATTTAGCTGATATGCTTAAAAACCTACTCTTTGATTCTTCTGGGATATTAAATCAAAGATTTTCCAATTACATTAAACGTTTCCTAGGCTCCGCCAACAGTAATGACTATATATCCATCCTGTATTTAATTTCTAGCGGAAGAAATAAAATTAAAGATATCGCCCATATCTTACGGAAAACAAAAAAGGAATTAACCCTAAGAATAAACCATCTACTGGAACTTGATAC
>CAYHRM010000186.1:0-1609 GCA_964359035.1 uncultured Planctomycetales bacterium | reverse complement strand
AAGGGTGGCCTTGCTACGATAAGGAAGTTTATGCTCAGGCCTGAGCTAGCTAGGGAATTAGGATTAAGAATTATTAAAGATATTAAACGCCCTAAAAGTGGCTTGCAATTAGCTGAATTTGTAGGTATAGTATTGGGCGATGGTGGTCTAACAGATTATCAATTAAGAATTACTTTTAATAGAGATACAGACGCTGAATATGCTGATTTTGTGGAGAAATTGATAAAAAAACTTTTTAAATTAACTTCAAAAATAATTCCAAAGAAACTAGATAAAGGAAGCGATATCGTGGTTTATAGTAAAAACTTGGTAAAGTTTTTAGAGAGTAAAGGTTTGAAGAGGGGGAATAAAGTTAGAAATAAGGCAGATATTCCTTTTTGGATAAAGCAAAGTAATAAACTTCAATTATCTTGCCTGCGCGGACTGATGGATACTGATGGTTCTTGCTATACTTATTCGCATAACGTCAGTAAGAAGAAATATTATCACGCTGCACTTTGTTTTACTAACGCTTCGGATGCTTTATTAAGAAGCGTTTATAACATTTTTGATAGGAATGGATATTATCCTTGTATAATCGGCAGGCACGTTTATGTGTATAGGGACGATGAGATAAAAAAATATTTTCAAAAAGTAGGTTCACATAATTCTAAGCATTTAGAAAACTACAAAAGATTTAGGCTTTTAAAAAATAATTAAGGCTAATTTTGGAGGCGTCGCATAGCTGGTTGAGTGCACCGGTTTCGAAAACCGGAATGGTCGTAAGGCCATCGGAGGTTCGAACCCTCCCGCCTCCGCCAATGATACCAATTCGAACCCTGAGTTTCAGGGTTCGAATGAATACGGGTCCGTTTTTGATTTTATAACTCATTAGATTTATAGCAATTGCAACACAGAATTTTAATTGGTTAGCGATTGAGTTTGTTATTATATGATGGTGCTTACTTATCCTTGTTTTTAATAGGGTAACTTACTATTTTGAAATGGAAGTGGCATAATTAGGGAAACGGAGTAAATATGGAGAAAAAGCGGTTAGTTTTAGCTTTGATGACTTTAATATTAGCTTGTTTTGTTTTACCAACTTTTATCTTTGCTGGGGAGAAAATTACCGACGAAGTCATTAAAACTAACAATATTGAAGAAGTTAAAAAAGCAATAGAAAATGGTGCGGATGTTAATGGTAAACTTGGCAATGGTATTCCGATGCTTTTAAGAACAATTACTGTGGGTTCATCTGAAATGGCAAAATTATTGATAGATAGCGGTGCAGATATTCAGGTACGAGATAAATTTGGGACTACGACGTTAATGGTTGCAGCTAAGAGTGGTAAAGTAGAAATGGTGAGGCTCCTTATAGAGAGAAAGGAAGATGTAAATGCCAAGGAAAATGTTGATGGAGGAGGACATACCGCATTACATTATTGTGCTTTGGGATATTGCCAGGGAGAAAATAAAAAAGACTTTTTTGAAATAGTAAAGTTGTTAGTAGGTAATGGAGCAGATATCAATACGAAAAGTACGCTAGGACTTTCTCCCTTGATGTACGCAGCTTCCCGGAATTTTTCAGCGAGTTTGACCTCATGCAGGTTGCATGATTACTTCTAAAGCC
>CAYHRM010000185.1:0-1632 GCA_964359035.1 uncultured Planctomycetales bacterium | reverse complement strand
TAATAGCGCAAATGCCGAAAGTTTTCTAATGCGCCTCCAGCAAAAGCCGGAAATCTTTATTAATTAATATAGTAACGTTCCCGCTCGAGTCCAAGCCTCGCCACCCGCTATAAAAAAACTTATTTTTAATCTTACTTATGCCCTTATCCTGTCTCTAATTGCCGAATAAAATTCAGTAAGATCTTTTAAAGGATCAGTTATCTTTATTCTTCTGTTACCCTGCGTAATTATTAAAATGCGTCTTTGGTAGCCCTCGCCAGAGTTAATCATCGACTTATCAATACTTTTGATGTCTCCCCACTTAATTTCCTTTTTTAATAAAATGGTCTTTCTAACAAGTCCTGAATCAGTAATTATAAACACTGTAGACAGCTTATAACAACCTAATAAAAAGATAATACTAACAGCAAGAAAAACAAATCCTATATTATTTTTCTCATTTATGAAAGATAAAATGGAAAATATGAAAGTTCCAACAGTTACAAAATAAATAAGGATCTGTGGTAAAATACGATAACGATATTTTTTATTCATGTTTTCCCTCCTGTGCATTTAATTTGTCATTCAACGGATACTGGATTGACTGCGCCAACTAAAAAAATCTTCGGGTTCTTAATCACATCTTTTAAGAAAGAGTTTCCCTTTTTCATCTCTTTCTTAAAATCAAAAACAGTATAAATTGTAAAATTTATCTCCCTGTCAAACTCCCCTTCCAAAACACTTATTTTTTGAATTAACTCATCTTCGGATATATCACCTAAAAGAAAAAGATCGATATCGCTATGCGCGTTTTCTTCCCCCTTAGCAAATGAACCATAAATAAAGGCAGTTTTAAGCCCTTTTAGGTTTTTTAACTCTGCCTCAATCCTCCCCTGAACACCCTCGGTTTTAAAAATAATCTGTTTTAACTCTTTAAAAACCGGTGACGCTTTATTAACGCGAAAAAACCTTAAATTACCTATTTTTTCTGAATTTAATATACCGCTACCCTGCAGCCGGATAAGCTCACGATGGATTGTTCCCACTGATATTCCCAGAATAACCGCCAGCTGCCGGACATAGTATCTCTCATCCGAATGAGACAAAAATTGCGTCAAAATCTTTCTTCTTGTACCGGACGATATTAACGAACTAAGCATCTTGCTGTTCTCCTTTTGAGAACAAAAGTATCATATCTGAGAACGTTGTCAAGCCTAAATTATCCGCTTCCTCACTCGCGACAATACTCATCTAAAGAACAAAAATCTTCTCTAAATTCCCACCCAGAATATTCTGTTTATCATCCTGAGATATATCCAGATCATTAACCACTTTAATGCCTGCACTGACTTCCTGTTTTGCCGGCCAATCAGAGCCCCACAAAATATGTTTAGGGCCCATCAACTCAAGCGCCAGTAAAAAATTTGCCTTGGTCGTATCCCCACTAGTATCCACATAAATATTCTTAAAATAATCTGAAGGCAAGCCCTGCAAATCTTTAACAAAATTCATTCCCCGCAGCATTTGATAAGTAGAATCAAAGCGCTGCTTAAGATAACAGATTGCCCCGCCAAAATGAGCAAAAATAAATTTTACCTTAGAGTACTGCCTTAAAATATCCGACATCAAAAGTTTACCCGCGGAGATTGTCGT
>CAYHRM010000184.1:0-1634 GCA_964359035.1 uncultured Planctomycetales bacterium | reverse complement strand
AAATATTATTAAGGGTGGATTGTGCCCTTTTTGTTACGGTAATGAATTTATGACTCCGCCGGAAATTAGCTGTTTTCGTGATCCCGGCACTGGGGCCAATACGCCCGGTTGGCAGGTGCGCGTGGTTGCGAATAAATTTCCTGCTTTACAGATTGAAGGTGACCTAGATCGTCGTGGATTGGGGATTTATGATCTTTCCAATGGCATTGGTGCGCATGAAGTTTTAATTGAGACTCCTTATCATAATAAAGATATCTCTGAGCTCTTGCTTGAGGAGATTGAAAGTTATCTTAAGATGTGTTGTGTGCGTGCGGTAGATTTAAGAAAAGATAGCCGTTTTAAATATATTATGGTCTTTCGTAATTACGGCTCGGCGGCGGGGGCTTCTTTAGAGCATCCGCATACTCAGTTAGTGGCTCTTCCGATGGTACCGAAAAATGCGTTAGAAGAGATTCATGGGGCAAGGGATTATTTTAATTATCGTGAGCGGTGTATATTTTGTGATATTATTCGCCAAGAAATTGACGATAAAGTAAGGGTAATCTTAGAGAATAAATATTTTATTTCGTTTTGTCCTTTTGTTTCGCGTTTTCCTTTTGAGATTATGATTATGCCTAAACAGCATAGTGGATATTTTTGCCATATGTCCTCAGATGAAATCTCCTCACTAGCCTCTATTTTAAAAGATACCTTAGCGAAATTAAAAAAAGTATTTGTAAATTTAGCATATAATTATATAATTCATTCTGCGCCGATTAATGGCGAAGCGGATGTGGAATACTATCATTGGCATGTTGAGATTATGCCTAAATTGACGCAAGTTGCAGGTTTTGAGTGGGGGACGGGTTTTTATCTTGATCCGACTTCACCGGAATTAGCCGCGCAATATTTAAAAGAGGTAAAAGACTAAACAATATCCCGCTTTCGGGGGAGCTTGGGGTTATTTTTACCCAACCGCCGGAGATTGGGGAAAAATGAGGAGGAGTAAGATGGCAGTAAAAGTTGGGATAAATGGTTTTGGTAGAATTGGACGTTTAGTTGCGCGGGCAATCTTAGAGAAGAATAGCAAAGATATTGAGCTGGTGGCGATTAATGATTTAACTGATGCCAAGAGCAATGCTTATCTTTTTAAATATGATTCTGTGCACGGACGTTTTAATGGCGAAGTAAAAGCTACCGCGGATGATGTAATTTCCGTTAATGGCAAGCCGATTAAAGTTTTAAGTAAAATGGATCCAGCAGAGTTGCCTTGGAAAGATTTAGGAGTAGAGATTGTGGTTGAGTCAACTGGGTTATTTACGATTAAGAAAGATGGAGTAAATAAAAAAGGTAAAACGGTTAGAGGTGCTGAGAATCATATAACTTGCGGCGGTGCGAAAAAAGTTATTATTTCTGCTCCGGCTGAGGGTGAAGATATAACTATTGTTTTGGGGGTAAATGAAAAAAAATATGATCCTAAAATTCATCATGTAATATCTAATGCCTCTTGCACGACTAATTGCCTTGCTCCAGTAGCTAAGATTATGCAGGATAATTGGGGGATTGTGAAGGGGTTAATGACGACGATTCATTCCTATACTAATGATCAAAAGGTTCAAGATATGGCGCATTCTGATTTGCGCCGTGCACGTGCT
>CAYHRM010000183.1:0-1636 GCA_964359035.1 uncultured Planctomycetales bacterium | reverse complement strand
CGACAATTAAACTGTCCAGCGAGTTTTATAACTTTATCCGCGCTAAAATCTTGGCCCCAATGCTGATGCGTAGAGCTCAACTGAGAAATTTCCCAATTTTGACAAAAACCACAACGGAAATTACATCCTACACTAGCAATAGAATAAGTTAATGAACCAGGAAAGAAATGGTACAGAGGCTTCTTTTCAACCGGATCAATATTAATTGCCGCCAACTTAGCATAGCTATGCGTATAAAGAATACCTGAAACATTCTGCCTGACTCCACAAAAACCAAATTTACCTTCTGGAATCTTACAGCCATGCGCACAAAGCTGACAATGCACTTCTTGGTTTTCTAAGCGAATATAGAGTTGAGCTTCTTTCATACGAATAAATGCGCAAATTTTGCTTTTGACAGATGAGCTACTTGATGTACGCTATCTTCAGCAGAAGGGAATCGCCGATAAAACACCTCTATTTTCTCTAAACCCGCAGCATCAGTATAAGCAGCGGTTACCTGAGAAGCTAAAAAAATTATTTCCTGATTAATCACCCCTCTGGCCAATGCCGTAGGCCCGGCCAAATCCATTTGCGGACTAAATAAATAATCCCCTGCCTGTGCAAACTGGGAAAGTTGATTATTTTCACCTTCATTTCTGCCCACCACCAACCGGGTATTACCCCCTATACGAAAATGCCTACCCACTTTTAAAAGTTCTAAATTTTCTAAATTTAATTCACCATGCGCCAAAAGCTCTATCAACCTTTTAGAAAAACTAGGATCAGTCAACAAACAACCACCGGCAGGATTAGCATAATCATTAAAGCCTAAATCTTTAGCTAATTGCATTTGTGGAGTGCGCTTGCGACCGTTAAAATTAAGCAACTTTTCTCTTTTTACCCAACCCTCTTTCTCTGCCAAACTCGGAGGAAAAAACTGCGCCGAGAGCGGACGTAATAACAAATCACCCAAACCACTTCTTTGTCGGATTAACTTTAAAGCCTGCTTATTTTGAGACATCGGACGCTGGCCAAGTACCTCTCCGGTAATAATAAACTTAGCTCCCAACCCGGACATTAATTCTTTAGCTTTACTCAACATAAGAATCTTACAATCAATGCAAGGATTCATGTTTGAACCAAAACCATAACGTGGTTCTTGAATAAGCCCCAGAAACTCTTTCCCTAAATCTACCTCAATTATTTTTATACCCATCTTGGGAAAGCATTTATTTATATTTATCTTACAAAAGGGAATTTTAAAATGCAGCCCCACCACCGCACATCCTTGATCAAAAATAAGTTTAGCGGCTAATAAACTATCCAAGCCTCCGGAAATCAAAGCCAATGCCTTAATCTTCATAAAATTTAATCTTTAAATTATCTAATACGCGGCTAACATGGTAAGAATTTTTTGGCGGCAGCCATAAAGACAATGCCTCCAATGGAGATATCGCTCCATTAAAAAAAACAGAATTATCCCCAAAATCAGGGAATAAAAAACATTTTCACTATTTGATTTTTCGAGTGCTTCCGGAAGGATGTGCAAAAATGCACTGCCAATAAGAGCCCCGGCAGAGAAGCCGATTAGGCAAAAGAGAATCTTGTGCAGTAAATTTTCCTTGATCGCCAAAGTAAAAATGCCGACAAAAGA
>CAYHRM010000182.1:0-1641 GCA_964359035.1 uncultured Planctomycetales bacterium | reverse complement strand
TCAGACATTCTTTTACCGGAGAATCCAAAGGTAATTAAAACCGCGCTCAACCTTTGGCCTTCTTTTTTAATGCCAGATGTATATGCCGCTAAATCCGCGAACAAGCTCGCTAAACCTTCAATAGTGTATAAAGGTTTTTTCTTGAGGGCCTGCTGTGCTGACTTTTCAGCGATGACCGGTGTAAATAGTTCCAAAGACAGCGCCTTTAGCTTTTCAACACGCAGGATAATTTCAACCGTTTCATCTTCGCCGTCAAAGAGTTTGATTACTTTTTTAGCGAAGGTATCCGCCTCCTGCCGTGTCCCATTACTTAATTCACCATACTGCCCTACGATTGTATGGTTATACGCCTCTTCCATTATAAACTTATATCCCCGCGAATTGATATGCTCCCAGGCAGTTAATACGAGCTCGGCTTTTATTTTGAATAAAACAATTTCATTATGAATGCTGCTGCTTGAACGCTGTTCTCCGGACAATTTTTCCACTAATTCTTCCACATAAAAAAGCAGCATACGCAGGCTTTTATCCACGTATGCATACACTCTGCCTTCTAATCTATAAAACCGCAGTTTCTTTAAATAATTTTCTTTATCTGTCGAATTCATAATAAACTTTGTTTGATAGCCCTTTTCAGCCGCCTGTTTTATTAATTCCGCCCCATCCATGCCCGGCATGTTAAAATCAGTAACCGTAATATCTATCTGTTTCTTGTTCAATATCTTCAAAGCCCCTTCGCCGTCTTCTGCCTCCAATATATCGGCCTGCGGGAAATTCTTCTTTAATCTTAGAACCACCATTTCCCTAAGATGAGCATCATCCTCAACGATTAAAATGGTAAGCGGGCTTGCCGCTAACGAGCCGCTCAGCGTCAGGAAATATAATACCTGCGCATGCCGAACCTCCACTCGTAGAGTAAGGCTGTAATGGCAACCGTAATCTTCTTCCGTAATAGCGTCTCTCACCATATAAATGAGATTACCCGCGCCTTTTCCAAAGAATGCTTCCTTAAGCTTTTCGGGTATTTCCACATTCGCCCATTCCTTGTCATTATTCTCCTTAAGCGCCAACAGAAGCATATACATTCTGTCTTTTCTCTTTACGCCATATGCCTTGACGGCTTCATTGTTTGAGAGGAGTTTTATAACAGTATCATCCTTGTCTAACATCTCCACTAAACTCTTACGCTGTTCTAAGTTTAAATCTTTAAGATACGCCAAAACGTGGTTGTTCTGCAACATGCTATCAAAAGCCTCTTTCAATTTATTTACGGAATCTTTCTCTACCGCGCTTGAAGCGTCCTCATGGCTTAGGGCTAAAGCGGCCGCCGCGGCATTAAGGTGCCCACCAGCCACGGAGAGGTAACCTGATTCCCTATTAAGGAACTGCCACAGCGGCCAAAGTATATTCTTTAGGAGCATGCCAGCTATTCTGGTTTGAGCAAGCGTTTTATTTAAAGGTAAAATAAAAAATTGTTTTATCGCTACTATGGATGAACTGGAAGCCTTCGATATACTAAAATCTATATAATATCCATTTGCATCTTCTCCAGGATTCTTTTCAGGATTGCCTTTTCTCATATTATCATTTCCGATTGTTTCTGACAAAAAATCATATTCATGTCCTTTATAAATTATTTTT
>CAYHRM010000181.1:0-1680 GCA_964359035.1 uncultured Planctomycetales bacterium | reverse complement strand
TAAAATTAATTTTTAAAGAACTCGCTAAAGATTTTATCACCGCAAAACCAACATTGTGCCGGCTTCCGGTATAAATCAAACCGGGATTCCCTAAACCCACAATCAATTTTGCCCCGTCAGAAATCATCTATTTGGCGATTAAGATACTCCCGCTACTAAAGCTTACTTCTTATCTTTCTCTTTAGCCCCATCAGCAGATGCAGATTCAGCAGGAACTTCCTTCTTTTCTTTAATTACCTCAGGTTCCTTACCGGTCTCTCCTTCGATCGCTTCAGCCGGCGCCTCCTCCTTCATCGGAGCAGCCACATGCAAGACAATCGCCGCCAAATCATTTAAAGGCTTAACCCCTTCCGGAAAAATAATATCCTTAACATGAATAGCATCACCCAGTTTAAGTGCAGTAATATCTACTTGAATATCTTTAGGAATATTTGTCGGTAAACACTCTACTTCGATCTCCCAAAGTAAATGCTCTAAAGATCCACCCTCCTGTTTAACACCAATCGCCTCACCCTTAGTAGAAATAGGAACATTAACTTTAATCGCCTCAGTTAGTGAGATCTCATTAAAATCTATATGAATAATATCTTCGCGCACTGGATCATATTGAATTTCTTTGACTAAGCAAGACCTACCTTTGGCTTTTTTATCATCTTTAATCTTTAAATTAATAATTACACTTTCTAGACGATGCTGATGCACTAATTTTAAAAGTAAACTCCGAGAAACTTTTACAGATAAAGCATCCTTGCCATGAAAATAAACTACCGCCGGTAAATAGCCACTCTCTCTTAAATCTTTAGAGTTAGCCCTTCCTTTGCCTTCTCTTAATTCTGCTTCTAAAACAATCTCTTCCATTTTAACCTTTCTCCCCTAATCAAATAGGCAGCTAACTGATTCTTCATTGTGTATTCTTTTTATTGCTTCCGCCAAAAGGCTAGCCACCGAAAGCACCTCAATCTTCGGATGTTTCTTCTCCTCAGATAAAGGTACGCTATCAGTAATCAACAGCTTCTCTAGCCCCTTGCATTGTTCAATCCGCTGAATTGCCGGACCAGATAAAATACCATGAGCAATCGCCGCGTAAATAGTCTTAGCTTTAGCTTTCTTTAAAGCCTCTACCGCCTCAATCAGCGAACTGCCAGTGGCAATCATATCATCAATAATAATAACATTTTTATCCTCTACCTCTCCCATAATATGTATGGCTTCTGCCTTCTCAGGAGAAACCCGGCGCTTATCAATGATCGCCAAGCCCGCAGAAACTCTTTTCGCATAAGCTCTAGCCATCTTAATACTTCCCACGTCGGGAGAAACAGCAACCAAATCTTTAATATTCATTTTAGAAAAATAATCTACAAATACACCCACCGAAAATAAATGATCCACTGGGATATCAAAAAATCCCTGAATCTGGCCAGCGTGTAAATCCATGGTCAAAATACGATTTGCCCCCGCAACCGTTAAAAGATTAGCCACTAATTTTGCCGTAATCGGCACGCGTGGCTGATCCTTCCGATCCTGACGCGCATAACCAAAATAAGGAATAACCGCGGTAATCCGATGAGCCGAGGCACGCCGTAGCGCATCGATCATAATTAATAGTTCCATGAGATTATCATTTGAAGGCGGACAGGTCGGCTGCACGATAAAAACATCCTTACCGCGCACATTCTCATT
>CAYHRM010000180.1:0-1722 GCA_964359035.1 uncultured Planctomycetales bacterium | reverse complement strand
TTTCATTAGCGGTCATAGTCCATACCTTGACCGGATTACTTCACCTTTCGTAAAGGAATGGTCCTTGACGACCTAATAAAGAAAGCCGGGCTCGATCCTCTCTCATCCGGGGCATTTGATCTAACAATGGCTAAGATGAATAAGGTTATTGATCAGCTGGAAATGATTTTAAACAAGAAAAAATAGTTCTATTGAAAACTTTGAAGGTCTTCCTTAGGCTTTCTAGGTTTGCGTGGTTTGTTATGTTGTTATTAAAATATTTTTTAAAACAATTTCACTAATACTTAAAAACTCATTATGGTCTTGATCTAATCTTTTGGGTGCTGGATGATATTCAAAATCAGAAGCTCTTGACGAAATAATGATCGGATCAAAGTGACCTAATTGGGAATACTCTTTTAGAATCTGATCAGCTTCTTCTACTTGAGAAAAGTTTCCATCGGAAAAATTATTATTAATAATTTCCCATTTTGAAGAAAGAAATTTCGCCTTGTTAAAATCATTTTCTGTAAGTGTACTGTGAACGAATGACAAAGGTATTCTATGTGCAGCGGGATCTCTAAATTTTTTTAGATTAAAATACCAATCTTGATAATGTTCTAGTTCTTCAGAAAATAGTTGTTCTTTGCTTTTAAGTTTCTTTAAAAACTCAGTTCCTAACAAATCCGTAAAACTAAAGGAACTACCTTTACCAGTTTCTTCAATTATATTTTCTTGTAATTGGAATTCGTAATTGAGAAACCATGCTAAATTATCTAAGGCTCCTCTCAAATTAATGTAATAAGAATTAAGTAATAGCTTTAACCATGAGGTATCTTCTCCTTGCAAAGGGATTCCATTCTGTTCAAAAATTATTTTAATAATTTTATTTCTTGCAATTTGTAACATAAAAAAACGATTCATAAAGCCAAGTCGGATATACCTTGCTGAGTTAGAATTTTTTACAATGACAGAAACATGAGACACCGTTACAAGTAGTTCTTTTTCTCTCAAAGAATAATCTTCAAAATTATATTCCATTATTTTTGCCAATATTTTAATTTTTTACGGACTTTGTACTATTTACAATACTTTTTGATTAAATCATAGGAGCTACTTTCACCAAGTTCACATGCTTTACTCCAATCCAAACATGCGCCATTTTTATCACCAAGATTATATTTAGCATTACCACGATTAGAATAAGCATTAGCAAAATTAGGGCTAATCTCAATTGCTTTGGTGTAATCTTGAATCGCACCTCTGTAGTTTGAAAGTTTATGTTTAGAAATACCGCAATTATAATAAGCATCAGCATATTTAGGGTTAATCTCTATGGCTTTGTTATAATCTTGGATAGCTCCTTTATAATCCTTTAGATCAGCTTTAGCATTACCACGATTAGAATAAGCATTAGCATATTTAGGGTTAATCTCTATTGCCTTGCTGTAATCCTGAATCGCACCTCTGTAGTCTGAAAGTTTATTTTTAGCAACACCACGATTATAATAAGCATCAGCATATTTAGGGTTGATCTCTAATGCTTTGTTAAAATCTTGAATAGCTCCTCTGTAGTTTGAAAGTCCAGCTTTAGCAAGACCACGATTATGATAAGCCTCAGCAAGATTAGGGTTAATCTCTAATGCTTTGGTATAATCTTGAATAGCTCCAATGTAGTCTGTAAGTTTATGCTTAGCAAGACCACGATTATCATAATCCATAGCATTATTAGGATTAATCTCT
>CAYHRM010000179.1:0-1737 GCA_964359035.1 uncultured Planctomycetales bacterium | reverse complement strand
CAATCAGGTTTAGATAAGAATCCCGAGATTATGTAGCAAACATAAAATAAACAGGCAGCCAAAAATACCTTTTCTACTGATTTATAAGTCCCCTTTACAATCAGCCACCAGACAAATAACGCGCAGACAGGCACCAAGAGGTATTTACTGATTCCGAAGAGCTCGGCGCTGGCAGCGATTCCGGCGAACTCCGAGATAGTGTTAAAAATGTTGGAGAAAACCAGCACCGCCATGGCGTAGAAAGCCACCCTGACTCCGAATTCTTCACGGATTAAATCTGCCAGGCCTTTTCCGGTGACCACCGCCATGCGGCTGCACATCTCCTGAATAATCACCAGTGCGATAATAATAGGAATGAATGACCAGATAAGCGAATATCCAAAATGCGCACCGGCTACGGAGTAGGTAGTAATGCCTCCTGCATCATTATCTACATTTGCTGTAATAATACCAGGGCCCATTATAGAAACAAATATTAAAATTTCTCTCCAGAATCTCTTAATTCTTTTGCTCATAGTGTTTGTTTTGCTTTAATCTTTTTTAATCTGCGCCAGGCAATGGAGATAACCTGACTTAAAACATCATCCACTGTAACAATTCCTTGCAGGACATTGTTCTCATCCACAACCGGAATAACATAATATTTATATTTGTCCATAAGATAGGCGACCTCTTTAACGCTGCTATTTAAATGCACAGGAGTGGTTTTAGGAAAAGCCGCGTTCTGTATTGGGTCACTTGGATTAGCCAAAATCAGGCGCCTAAAATTTGTCGAACCAATAAGATGGTTATGCTCATCAATAATATAAACAAATTGGGCGGGCTCTACTTTAAAAGTGCGCTCTTTAATCTGTTTCAATACTGACTCTACAGCTGTATCTTTGGTAAAAGCCATATATTCTGTGGTCATAAGGCCTCCAGCAGAATCGCTGGAGTAGCCCAATAGTTGTGATAATTTTTTTGACTGCTTGCTTTCCATAAAATTTAAAAATCGCTCAGTCATATCTTGTGGCAATTTTTCTAAAAAGTCTGTTGCCTCATCAGAAGGAATGCTATTTAAAATTTCTACCACTTCCTTAATATCTAATTCCTCTATCAATGATTTCTGTGCTTTAAAATCAATATTCATAAAAATTCTTGCCTTAGTGTTTAAATCTAAAGACTTAAATAATGCGATTTGATGCTGCATATTGAGGTCCAAAAATATCTCTCCCAAATCAGCAGCAGGAATATTGTTAAATTGCTTCTGTGGAACATTTATTTTTATGGTCATACTTACGGGGTTTATAGATAACGGCTGAATATGTTTCCAGGAGATTAAATGTTCTGTCTTTAAATAATATGCGTTTTTATTGAATAATCCGACTAGAAAATCTGTTATCTTCTCAAGTCCCAAACGCCTGATGAGACCCCTTAAACTTATATCCACATGGGCAATCATTAAGCAATGATCGACTTCAAGAAGATGAATATCATTTACACGGATAACCTTATGATTAGCAGTATCCACAACCTGCTGATCTAATATATCACGGCGCAGCGTCAACTCTTCTTTGTTATTATGTTTTTCCCTAAAGGTAATCTTTGATTTATCAATTTTTAACCTTATCTCTCTTTCATCTATTTCTTGGATATCATCCCAGTTGATTACTGCATACTTACGATTAGGAAAACCCTTTCGTATAATTAGGCTGGATGATTGCGGATAAACCTCTGTAGGTTTGACAATAATATCGT
>CAYHRM010000178.1:0-1738 GCA_964359035.1 uncultured Planctomycetales bacterium | reverse complement strand
GATATCCAAGACTACATCATCAGGCCCAAAATCACCCATATGTAAAAAAGCCTTAAGATACCCCCCCTTAATCGCCCACTGCAATTTCTCATATCTGCGCGAGCGTTTCTGCCAAAATTGTTCGTATTTTTTAGTCTGCATTCTTTATAAATACTCCGTAATTTTTAACCAAAGATTATCACTCATCTGGGAATTCTTTGCTGCCAGGTTATCGGTTTCTTGCGGATCGGTAACGATATCATAGAGCTCTACCTTATTGGTAGTGGTATTATAAATCAGTTTCCATCTCCCGTCCCGGACGCATTTAACGTTGGCCTTGTCCGGAGACGGATGCGGGCCTTCTACTCCTCCTGTTTCGCTAAAAGCCAGCCTGTCAATCGATTCTTCACCCCGGGTGATTTTCAACAGCGACTCTCCCCTGATTCGCTTATGCCTTTTCGAAGGAGGGATGCTTAAAAGATCCAGGATAGTAGGCAGGATATCGATTGAACGCACCTGGATCTTATATTCCCTACCGACGGGAAATAAGCTGGGATAAATAAAATACGCCCATACCCTAATACTGTAATCATAGGTATAGATACCATAAGCCTTCTCTCCGGGCTTCTCCCCTAGTCCGCTACCGTGATCGGTAGTGATGATCAAAAGAGTATTTTTTTTCAGATCAAGTTCATCGACCAGGCCCACTAATTCCCTGGTATATTCCGAGGCTTTTCTGGCATATTCAAGGTAACGGTTAAAATTATTCTGCCAAGACCCGAAATACTCCTGGTCAAAATCTCCGTATTTACGGATGACTTCCCTGACTATCCCGTGATGAATCTCACCATAGTGAAGAAACGAAAAGAAAGGCCTGGTCTGCTGAAAACAATCCCGCAGTTCTTTTTTATGGCTCTCCAGAATATTTACTTCTTTGTCTTCCGTGACGATCCTTAAATTCTCAAACCCGCTATGCGGGAAAAGTATCGGGCTGAAAGTATATCCATGCGTATAATATCCGGCAGCGCTAAGATACTCTGGCAGAGAATAACAGGACTTTTTATCATAGCGATCCGACCTTTGATAACCATCAACCCCGTTATCCATCCCGTACATCCCGGTAAAAGTCGCATGCAAAGAAGCCAGGGTATACGGGGCATAGGTGATCATATTGGAGAATAAAGCCCCTCTTTTTCCCAACCCGTCAAAGATTCTTAAATGCTGCCGGGCATCATTACGGAATTGATCCAGTAGTATAACAATTATATTCGGACGCTCTTTGGCTGCGCCCCAACCAAATAATCCCATATTAACTTGCCTTCGTTAAATATCCAAGCTTAACCAGTTCTTCCCGGATAAAAGGGTTAGTAATGCTTTCTTCCGGCATATTGCTTAAAATAATAGGGTACTCGTCAATTTTAAAATTTCTGTCTATCGCAAGATAAAAATCCATTATCTTCTTTAAAAACTCATCAGCCAGGTCCTTCTTTTCAAGAATAAGGTTATTTTCGGCAATCTCTTTTTTCCCTGCTTCCAAAAGGTAATTGTCGCCGTTAGACTGCCAGATATATTTATAACCGGGGGTTCTTAAAGTGCGGGAAATGATATTCTCTTTCCTTAAAAGATTGGGGTATCTTTTCAACCTGGCCGGCAAAACTACCGGAGGAGAATCAACTACCAGATACAGCTGTGACCAGTCAAATTGTTTTTCAAATACAGAGACGCCGTCAAGAGGCGTTTCCTGGTTCAGCCATTCTTT
>CAYHRM010000177.1:0-1750 GCA_964359035.1 uncultured Planctomycetales bacterium | reverse complement strand
GATGATGATATAACCTTGGATTTAGATAATACGGAAATTTTTACTTCCAACAGTAATGACCGCGACGTTAAAGCGATTTGGAATGGCAATGAGTTGAGGGGCTTATCCAAAACAGTATTGATAGCCATAAAATTAAAAAAAGGCAAGCACTCTTTGATTTTCAAGCCAGACAGGTGTCCTGTTTTAGAAAGCATTAAAATAATGGAATTGGAAGAAAAAGATAATAATACAATAATTTATTCTCCTTCAGATAATAATCCACCCGAGAAAGGTGACAGAAGACCGTGGATGAGCTTGATTTTTGTGGATTTGGCAATTAAAGAATTGGGTGTTTCAGCCAAAGCGGATAAGCACGGCAGGGATGATGAAGACATTAAACTGCTTATTAATGGAAAGATAGAAAAAAATGAGGATAAAAAGTCACACAAGGACTGGTTGTGGTGCGGTAAAGTGCTAAATGGCAAAGAAAAGGAAGTAATAATGGCGCTTGATTTGGAAAAAGGAACTCATAGCATTGAATTGTGGGCTGATAATTCGCCGTGTCTTAAAAAGATAGAGGTAACTGTTTTGGTGGATGATGGTGTTGATGGTGAAAATAGCGCAGGAGTCATCAGATCATATACTTGTGGAGGCGCGGGATGCGTTGAAGATTATAATCGATATGACGAGATAATATCAAATGTTGTGTCTTATTGGAACAATGAATTTCTAAAAGATACTGATCCGCCGGCTGAACCTTTGGATCCGAATTTGGTGAAAGCCATGATCTACCAAGAAAGCAGAATGGGGTTTGATGAAACTGCCGGAGTAAATGTAATGCAGGTTGGGAATGCTGGTGACCCATCGATATTAACATTAAGGGGAAAACTCCCAGAATATTGGATCCACAATGGAAAATTGATTCTCTTAAAATATGATGCCAAAGTAGAAACTATTAAGGACAGCATCAATTGGGGTGTAAGGTGGCTTTATCATAAAGCGCAAGGATCAACAAGTGATAAGAAAAGATACTGGAAATCATGGTACGAAGCAGTGGTGGGATACGGACCAGGAAAACAAGAGTATGTAGACAGTGTTTGGGATATTTATAAAAAAGGCATAAAAAACGATAAGAAATTGGGAATTATCCGTTTGTGGTCAATTATATTAATCATGATGTTGCCGTTGTTTTTTAGTGGCGGTGTTGCTTATTCTCTGGATAATAAAATAAAGGGTCAAATCGTAAGTGGTGAGAGCGAACAGATAGAAGACATAGATTTAACATACAGCCAAGACAGTGACTATTTTTTGGCGCAAGTAGAATTTGAAGAGGACTGGTGGGAGGAATTTAGAGTTGGCCGACTGATTAAAGAAAATATTCATTGGCTTACAATAGATAAACCGATGAATGGACCATTCGGTGAGCAGGCCATTTTATCAGCAAGATTAGTTAGTTTAGAAGGGTTTGTTAACCCGATAGTGGAAGTTTATGGATTGACGCACGCGGGTCATGGTTATTTGTATATTTATGAAATTGAAAATGACGCGCTCAAATTATTATTTGAAACTCCAGCGGTTGATTACAACCCGGATACAAGATGGGCGCCGGATAATTATAACAAATACGGATATGGAACTTGTGGCGAGATTTTTACAGGCGGCAAATTAACGAGTGGGTATAATGATGTAAATAGAGACGGCAATTTGGATTTGGTTTTAAGCGGCGAGCAAGAAATAATTTGTGAGAGTGAAGATCGCTCCAATGGAATTC
>CAYHRM010000176.1:0-1792 GCA_964359035.1 uncultured Planctomycetales bacterium | reverse complement strand
TTTTCTACAACCATAACGATTAAAGTACTAATAATATTAAAGGAGGCAACCAATATTATTAATGTTAAAATAATAAACATAGTTAATTTCTCTAATTTTAAGGCGGCAAAGAAATTCTGATTTGCTTCCATCCAGGTCTTTAGATTGTAATCAAAGCCTAAAACTCTTGCTAAATCTCCTCTGACCTTATCAGCTAAATAAAGATTATCGAGTTTTATAGCTATTGCGCTTATCTGATTAGGTAAACCTAAAATCTCTTGAGCAATCGCTAAATGCACAAATGCAAGATTCAAATCATAATCGTACATGCCGGAATTAAAAATACCCGCTACTTTTAAATTATACTGTTTACCCAAGGGTGAATAAATTGTAAGATTAGAATTTAAGCCTAACCCTAAATACAATGCTAATTCCTTGCCAATAATTATGCCATCGGAACCTAAGTTATCAATATCTCCTGAGATAACGTATTGTTTTATCTTAGTCACTTTAGTTTCTGTATACGGGTCTATTCCTCTTAAGCCTATCGCAAAAAATCTGTTGCCTTCTTTAACTAATACCTGGCCCTGAATATTAGGGCTTATACCTTTTATGTGCGGGTTTGAAGCAATCTTTTTTAATAATTTGGCATATTCATTATTATCTATTGCCTTAAAACTTGTTAAGGTAATGTGCGAATAATTACCCACAATCTTATCGCGCAGATCTTGATCAAAACCAGTCATTACCGCAATAACTACGATCAAAGCTGCAACACCTATTACTACTCCCAAAATAGAAATAATACTAATTAATGAAATAAATTTCTCTTTTCTTTTAGTAAAAAGATACCGCCAACTTATAAATAACTCTGTTTTCATATTTCTTGCTCTTTTTCAGGTCGCAATAATGGAAACAAAATCACATCCCTAATTGATGGCTGGTCTGTAAGTAACATCGCTAATCTGTCTATGCCAATGCCCAGTCCCCCTGCGCAAGGCATACCATGTTCCAAGGCTAATATATAATCATCATCAACGCTCTGTTTTTCATCTGCGTTTAAATCCTTAAGCTCTTGCTCAAAACGTTTCCTTTGCTCAATAGGATCGTTTAACTCTGAATAGGCATTACCTATCTCTAATCCTGCGATAAACAACTCAAACCTTTCAGAGATTAATGGGTTATCCTTTTTGGTCTTAGCCAGAGGACATAAATTTGTAAAATAATCCGTAACAAAAGTCGGATTAATGCTTAAGCCCTCTTCTAAGATCTCTTCGATTATCTTATTTACCTGAGAACGGCTAAGGCGTAATTTATCTTTTGCAAAGCCTTTAGCTTGGATTTTCTTTAACATCACCGATACTTCGTCACTCGGTTCTATATCAAACTTCTCCTTTACCATTTCAGCAAATGAGCGCTTCTGCCAAGGAGGAGTTAAATCTATGGTCTTACCCTGATAAACAAATTTTGTCTCACCTAAAACTTGGCGAGCCACAAAAATAATTAAATCCTGGGCAAGCTGCATCATATCTTCGTAATTTGCGTAAGCCTTGTAAACTTCAAGCATGGTAAATTCAGGATTGTGTTTTGTAGATACTCCCTCATTGCGGAAAGAGCGGTTTATTTCATATACGCGATCAAGGCCTGCGACTAAAAGCCGTTTCAGATATAGTTCTGGAGCAATCCTTAAAAATAAATCTAAATTATATTCGTTGTGATAGGTTTTAAAGGGCCGGCCAGCTGCGCCTCCGGGAATAGAGTGGATCATGGGTGTCTCAACCTCTAAGAATTCCTGGCTATCTAAGAAATTCCT
>CAYHRM010000175.1:0-1809 GCA_964359035.1 uncultured Planctomycetales bacterium | reverse complement strand
TTTCTAAAACACCGAAAGCGCAGATGTTCTCTTTGTCGGCATCGGTCTTTACGCCGATATAATCCATATGATCATAAAACCTCAAGCCGAATGAACGCTTAAGTAAATAATTATCTTTTAAAAATTCGGGTTTGATCTTCGCGCTGAACATCAGGATATTAACTCCCCTGTTTTTAGCCTCCCTGATGATCACCGGATAATAACAATGTTCAATAAATATCAATGCTTTCAGTTTCATCACGTTCAGGGCCCTTCGGCACACCAGCGGGATATCCCAGGGCGTAAAAAGAACAAGATCGATTGCCTTCTGTTTACGGCAGTACTTAAAGGTATCGTAAGACTCCGTGGAAACAACCAAAAGATATTGAGGATACTGTTCCTTGATCTTATTTAAAAGAACAAGCGACTGGAGTAATTCTCCGCCGGAATTAGCTATTACCCAGATAACCTTTTTGGATAAAACTGACCGAGCAAGGCTTCGCGGCAAAAAACCCCATTTATCCCAAAAGAACCTCTTAAACACTTTATCCCTGCCGATAACAACTCTCTTTAAAAAAGTTACCGGAAGATAAAACCAACATTTTAATTCATACTTCAATTTATAAATGAACAGTTTCCTTAAATTCATAATCTGTATTTTGCGAATTCCGGACGCTCAACCAGGAGTTTCTCCGCCAGCCAAAGATCAAACTCAGAATGCACATCAATAACAAAATCATGGTTTTCAACGATATGGACTTTACTTCCTAAGCGTATTTTAGATTCAGTAATCAGATAGGCCCTGGTTGCGCAGCCTAGACCGGTATCTTCCCGGTATACCGGCGGCCTTAATTGCCGTGGGCCGTAAGAATTCTCAGTTAAACGCCGAAAGCCAGCACCATCCTTAAGCCAATAATGCTTATGGGTAGGATTAGCCACGAACACCGATTCCAGAGTATCGTCTTCAAGAAGCATCAATACAGCTTCCCGGATCAGCCCGGAGTCCTTGAATAGGTCGGTTATTTGAACAAAGACCAAAATATCCGCCATATAACCTTGGTTATCCCTTAACCAGTCTAGCGCATGCTTAAGAGATTCTTCTGTTGTAGTAAAATCCTGGGATAGCTCTTTTGGCCTTAAAAAAGGTACCTCTGCCCCTAAATCCTTGGATACTTCGGCGATCCGGAAATCATCCGTGCTCACTATTATCCTATCGATCTCTTTAACCTTCTGCAATGGATCAATGGTATACTGGATCAATGGCTTGCCCATTAATGGAAGTATATTCTTGCCAAGTAAACCCTTTGAGCCGCCCCTGGCCAGGATAACCGAAACCACATTCTTCTTTTTATTTTCCGTCATAATGTTTTACCCAATACCCTGGCAATAGACTCGATTTCTTTTACTAAAACAGCGAAGTCTTTATAGTTTAATGACTGTAAAGGATCAACCCAAGCCTTCTCCGGCTCATTATGGACCTCGATCAATATTCCGTCCGCGCCGGCAGCAACCGCTGCCCGGGTAACCGGGGCAACATAGTGCCTGCGAAAAGTTGCGTGGCTGGGGTCAACAAAAACCGGTACGCTGGGGGCATATTCATTAAGGGCAGGAATAGCCTGGATATCAATAACTGCCCGGGATTCCAGATTATGCGTATGCGGCACTACAACCCCTCTTTCGCAGAAAGCCAGGTCATGCTTACCTCTGGCTTCAAAATGTTCGCCTACTCCCAGTAATGACCTCAGGCTTTCTCCATAATGGCGTTTAAGTAAAATCGGTTTATCACTGATTGCTAATGCCTCAATAAGATCCATATTAAACATATGCCGG
>CAYHRM010000174.1:0-1821 GCA_964359035.1 uncultured Planctomycetales bacterium | reverse complement strand
TCAGGCCCGTCTCCGGCTACAACAAATAAACAATTTGATACTAACAGGGAAAGCTCTTTAGCAATAATAGGTATATCAAAAATATGCTTTTCACGGCTTATCCTGGAAACAGTTATAATCAAGCGCTTATGCTGCCAGAGGAATTTCTCTCTCATTCCATTAGCGCCGACTATATCAAATCGCTCAATTCCTACTCCATGATAAATTAATCTTATACTTTTTTCCTTAGCGCCGCTTCTTAAGGCAAAATCGGCGATGTACCGACTTACAGCTAATATATACCTTGAACGAGAAAGAATAAATCTCTCTACCTGTTTTCGTAAAAATCTTATTACAGTAACAAATCCTGATATATAAGGGAACCCTCTTTCTGGGAATATTGAATCATAATCGTTGTGAATAGAAATACAATAGGGCACTCTAGTAATAAAACTCATGAGTGTAGCCGCTAAACCTGTATGATGAGGGTCACACCCCCTTATTAAAGATACCTTTCTTTTAACAAAATTCCATAAATTAAAAACTGTCCAATAATAAAAAAATAAATTCACTGAGGTAAAACAAAATTTCATTCCGTATTTTTTAAGAAATAGTGCTTTTTTACCAACTTCGATGAAGGTGTGCCTTTGTCCATATTTTATAATTTCACTTTTTACCGCAGGAAAACTAACTGCATAAATATACTTAAAAAATCCATCATCTGAATCTAGTATAAAAAACACACCTTTCTTTTGCACAGTATGAAAATCGCCTTGATAAAAATATAATAACCCTTCTTCTGCCTCTGTTTTTGTATATCTTGGCCTTATTCTCGAGATTAATGCTAACAGGAAAACTCGAACTGTTATAACAGTAATGCCTATTGGAACTAAAATTAAGAATAAAACAAGGTCTATGGCTCTCATCGTTGTTAACACACTATTGCCAACGCTCATATCTACAATTAAAACAATTCTGGAAAAGGCAATGCATATACCTATCATAAACCCGCGTATCACCCCATAACAGAAATTTTCATATTTACCTCATCCATTTTTTAATTTCATATTGCAACCTTTTTAGGGGAGATTGGATATTCGCCCTTTTTAGACCAATAGCCGTAATGGGTGATAAGTTTTTTAGATAAACGGCGTAGTTGACACCGGATTTCTTGCCGGTAAAGCTATTGCCCTCCACCGACATATCAATATGATTTTCCGCCCAGTCGCCTTTTATAATTTCTTCGATCCCCGCCATATTCCCTTGCCTGTTTTGAAAGTAGACTCCGTTATAAGGGTCAAAGGTAACCCATATTTTACCCATCTTTACAAATGAGAGAGGGATACAAAAATTACGGTCTTGCGTGAATACTAAATTATAAAAAGCATCTATACCGGCGTAATTGCATAAAGTAGTAAAAACATCGGATGATTGATCATCCGCGCCATAGCCTCTAATTATAATATTCCAGACATGATCATCCATAACAGGCAAATTCTCGGGCTGCGGCTTAATATGCCGATAAGTCCATGCAAAAATCCTGGACACCTTCTCCTCTTCGGTCTTTGCCTTGTCGACAATTCTTTTAACCAGGGCCCTATAATTATAATGCCGGTCAAAAAAATCTAATACTTTAAGATATAAAGGCAGTTTTATGGTATAAACTTTAAAATTTACCCCTTGACGCGTAGTAACAGTAACATTCAGTAAAACAATTATTAAAAAAACCGCGGCTATCCTTAATGTTAATTTTAAGTTTTTTTTTCTCATTTAATCCATAAACCTCTGGTGCCATAACTCAAGCATCAAAAGCGACCAAAGCTGAGATGAATAATCCGCTTT
>CAYHRM010000173.1:0-1856 GCA_964359035.1 uncultured Planctomycetales bacterium | reverse complement strand
TCCTTCACCAAAAATATTGGTTAATCTAAAAATAGTGACTGGTGTTTTATACTGTCGAGAGAAATCCTCTAACATTATTTCTGTCAACCTTTTGCTTAAACCATATAAAGTCTCGGTTTCTGCCTGAATCGATGACAAAAAAATAATTTTAGGTTTATGGTCAAATTTTATAACAGCCGAAATTAAATTATAAGTAGCGACTATGCTGCCGATAATAATCTCTGAATCACTGCCTCGATTGATAGCTGCGGCATGAATGATTACGTCTTGATTGCGAACAAAATTTCTTAAAGAGGCCCGGCTCAAAAGATTATTTTTAGGCAAATCAAAAAGAGATAGTCGGATATTTTTTTTATCTCTTAGGGCTTTAACTAAATGTTTACCGACAAAGCCGCTACTGCCAGTTATGCCGATGTTCATATATCGATTACTTATTTTTAAAATTCTTTAATTCCTCTTGAATTTCTCTAAGTGAAAGAAGAATATCTTTCATTTCTTTAAGAGACAATCTTTTTGTATTGTCTGATATATATCCTTCCTCTGGTAAAGTATTATTTTTGCGGCCCTTAAAATAATATTCCCGATAATCCATTCTCGGCACTTCTGGTAATATTTTATAATAATCGCCGCAATCTTCGGCTCGAAGCGTTTCTTCGCATGAAATCAAAGTTTCATGCATTTTTTCGCCCGGACGAATACCAATCTCCTCAATGCCCCTTTTATAATCAAACAATTCAACTAACGCCTCGGCTAAAATATCAATAGTCGCGGCTGGCGTTTTTCTGACATAAATTTCTCCGTCATTTCCGTTGATTAGAGCATAAAGAACAAGGTCAACTGATTGGCTGAGGGGCATCATAAATCTAGTCATATTCTTGTCAGTCACCTTCAAGGCTTCGCCTGCTTTCATTAAATCAATAAAATAAGGAATAACCGAGCCCCGGGTGTACATAACATTGCCATAGCGGGTCCCGCATAAGACAGTTTTGCCTCTTTTTTCTCTCTATGCGGCAATCATTATCCGCTCCATCAAAGCCTTGGTCATGCCCATAACATTGATAGGATAAACCGCTTTATCAGTGCTTAAAACCACTACCCTATCCACGTCATTATCAATAGCTGCTTCTATCACATTGTGCGCCCCTAAACTATTAGTTTTAATCGTTTGTATGGGAAAAAATTCACAAGAAGGAACCTGCTTTAGGGCGGCCGCGTGAAAAACAAAATTAACTCCATACATTGCTCGAAAAACAGAATCTTCGTCTCTGACATCGCCGATTATAAATCTCAACCGGTTATCATTATACTTATTGCCCATATCAAACTGTTTTTTTTCGTCTCGACTGAAAACGATAATTCTTCCCGGGTTTAAGGTTAGTAGCTTATCAACAACCGCATTGCCAAAAGACCCTGTTCCGCCAGTAACCAAAATAGTTTTGTTTTCTAAAGATTTTTTAAAATCCATATAGTTTTATTTGTGAGCGAGCGAGGGAAAAGCAAATTAATTTGCTTTTCCGAGCGAGCGAAACAAACACAGGGTTTAACACCCTTTATTGCTAAATATTTTCGCGCAAACATACCCGAAAACAAACCCTCCGCCAAGGAGTTGCGCCAACATTACTGTTATTGCCGCACCCATTGCTCCATATAAAGGAATTAATAAATAATTTGCCCCGAAGGTTAAAATCAGTTGTCCAAAATTGGCGTAAGCAGATATTTCTGGTCTATTAATTGCGTAAAGTACTAATCCAATAGGATTAAATATTATACTGGATAGAAAAACTAGATAGAGGATTCTAAAAAGATTTATTGAGTTAAGATACTGACTCCCATAAAGCGTAATTATAAGCGGTTTA
>CAYHRM010000172.1:0-1865 GCA_964359035.1 uncultured Planctomycetales bacterium | reverse complement strand
ACTTGCTTAAGCAGCTCTTTAATTCCGGAGATGTTCGGACCGGCCAAGGTGCCATCTTTAGAGATATCCGTATAAATCAACTGTTTAAAACCTATTGCTTTTAACTCTTGAGCAAAAACCAATGTCGTTTTGGCCGCCCGGCAATTCCACCCTTGCGTTAAGACCTTCCCACACTTAGCATCAATACTAACAATAACTTTTTCTCCAAATTTTTTCCAAGCTTTCTTTAAAAATTTTGCATCGCTTGCTGCCCGAGTACCCAAAATAACTCTTTGTACTCCCAAGCCCAATAACTTTGATATTGTATCTATACTCCTAACCCCACCGCCAAATTCCACCCCGATACCCACCTGATCAATAATTTTCCTTAACACCTCAAGATTCTTTAACGCGCCACTAGAGGCCCCGTCTAAATCCACAATATGTAAAAATTTAGCCCCCTGCTTAGCCCAGTGCTTAGCGACCTTAACCGGATCAGCTGAATAAATCTTCTGACGATCAAACTTACCCTGAAAAAGCCTAACTACTTTACCACTTTTTAAATCGATGGCTGGAATAATTAACATAACTGAACAAAATTTTTAATTATCTTTAATCCGATGGCCTGGCTTTTTTCCGGATGAAACTGTACCCCATAAATATTATCTTGAGCTAAAACACAAGCAAACTCTAATCCATAACTACAAGTAGCAGCAATCACAGATTTATCGACAGGTTGCGGATAATAAGAATGACAAAAATAAACCTGGCTAGCGCCGCGTACGCCATCTAATAATCGACAATCCTTAGCCACAACTTTACAATCATTCCATCCCATATGTGGAACTTTTAAACCAGCTAAAGAAGTAAATTTAACCACCTGGCCTCTTAAAATACCCAACCCTTTATTAATTTTAGCCTCTTGACTACTTTCCAGCAAAAGCTGCATCCCTAAACAAATTCCCAAAAATGGCTTTTTATCATTAACCTGCTGGAGAATAACATTGATTAAATCCAGCTTTTTTAATTCCAGCATCGCATCATCAAAAGCACCCACTCCCGGCAAAATTATTTTGTCGGCTAAACTTATTTCGCTTTTTTTATTGGTAATTATCGGCTCAACACCACAAACCTGGATACTCTTGGCCACACTATGAATATTGCCCATACCATAATCGATAATCGCAATCTTCATTAATCAATCACACCTTTAGTCGAGGGGATACCTTTTCTACGCGGGTCAACTTGCGTAGCTTGATCCAAAGCAATACCTAATCCTTTGAAAATAGGCTCTAGGTTAGTGTGTAAATCCTGGCTAAAGAAATCAAGCTTAATATTTAAATTCATACCTAAATGTTTAGCAAAAGACTCAAAAAAATGTTCCGCATCTTTTAGGGCATAGCCATCTTTATCATCTTCTATGGCCGAAGAAATTGCCGGAGGTTTAGACAATTTAAACCAGCCTCTACCGCTAATATCAACTGTAACACTAGCGGTCACTTCTTCCATGGGCACTGATGCTGAACCAATACGGTTAATTCCCACTTTTTCGCCTAGTGCCTTCTTAAAAACTTGGCCTAAAACTATACCCACATCTTCATTGGTATGATGAATATCAATATTAAAATCTCCCCAATTAACAATTACCTCCAAATCAAAATGACCACAATAAGCAAAGAGGTCTAACATATGGTCAAGCAATCCGATACCAGTTCTAATTCTTCTAATTTCTGTGCCATCAATATTCAATTTAATAGACATTTCCGTTTCGTTCGTTTTTCTATTAACTTCGGAGATTCTATTTTCCATCGTTCTCCTTCAAGAGACTGTTTCTGTTAATAGAAACAGTCCATTCTAAAATTATACAAACCTACTCATTAACGAAT
>CAYHRM010000171.1:0-1917 GCA_964359035.1 uncultured Planctomycetales bacterium | reverse complement strand
GCCTGAAATCGGCCTTACTTTTGCGGCGGCTTTACGTAGTTTTTTACGCCAGGATCCGGATGTTATGCTGGTGGGAGAGGTTAGAGATTTAGAAACTGCGCAGATTTGTATCCGTTCCGCGCTTACCGGCCACTTAGTTTTAAGTACATTACATACTAATGATGCTCCTTCGGCGGTAAGTAGGTTGATGGATATTGGTATTGAGCCGTTTATGCTTGCGCCTTCATTGCTTGTAGTTATTGCGCAAAGGCTGATCCGTAAATTATGTCCGGATTGCAAGGAAGCTTATGAGCCGACTAAGGCTCAGCTTAGAGGCGCAGCGGTTAAAGCAGAGTTGATTTATAAAGCTAAGGGATGCGCCAAGTGCAATAATTCCGGATATAAGGGCAGGACCTGTATTGTTGAAGTTATGCCGGTAACTTTAGAAATTCAGGATTTAATTAATCAACGGGCTACTTTTCAAAAAATTCGCGAAGTTGCCAGGTCTTCCGGTATGCAAACACTCTATGAATCCGGGATCAAGAAAGTAGAAAGCGGAGTGACATCCCTGGAAGAGATTCTATCTACTACTCTGGGAGTAGAATAATGCCTAAATTTTATTACGTTGCCAGAAATCGTTCCGGAGTGAAAGTAACTGGGACAGAGGAGGCTTTAAACCAGGAGGATTTGGTAGCCAGGATTCAATCTAAAGGCCTGATCGTGGTTAATATTATTCCTGAGAATATTGATAAGCCTTCCGCTTACTTGGATAATCTGGTAAAAATAAAATCTAAACCTAAACATCGGAAGGTGACCAGTGAAGATCTTACGCTTTTTTGCCGGCAACTTTCAACTTTAATCGGGGCCGGAGTTACGATCCTGATGAGTTTAAACATTATTGCTAAGCAGGTAGCCAGTAAGAGGCTTTATGAAGTACTGGTAAACTTAACGAAAAACATGGAAGCGGGTTTAAGTTTTCATGAAGCTATGGGCATGTATCCGAAAGTATTTTCTGATCTTTGGGTAAACCTGGTAGAAAGCGGCGAAGCCAGCGGGAACCTGGCGGTGGTATTGAGCCGCTTGGCAGCCTATTTGGAGAAAGCCGCGGCTTTTAAAAGTAAGGTTATCTCAGCGTTGATTTATCCGGCGATTTTGACTTTTGCCGGGTTAGCCGCGCTTTTATTTTTGTCGTTAAAAATTATTCCTACTTTTGCTGAAATATTTAAAAGTTTCAATATCACCCTGCCGCTGCTTACTCAGATTTTGGTAGGCATAAGCACTTTTTTAAGGGCTTATTTATTTTTAATAGTTTTAGCAATCGGGGGCAGTATTTTTGCTTTTAAAAAATATGTCGGGACTAAAACGGGAAGAAGAAGCTTTGAAAATTTTAAATTTAAACTGCCGGTTTTCGGGGAATTTTTTCTAGCTTTGAATATCGAGAGATTTTCATCGGAGATGTCCACGCTTTTAGAGTCCGGGGTGCCTATTCTTTATTCTTTGGAGATTTCCGAACGTAGCGTGGATAATTTGATTATGGCGGATATCGTTTGTAAAATTAAGGAAGATGTTCGGGAGGGTAAACCGCTGCGTGAATCACTTGAAAAAAGCGGTTTTTTTGAGCCGATGGTTATTCAGATGGTTAGTATCGGTGAAGAGATTGGGGAGTTGCCGCAGATGTTTAAGCGGATTAATTCTTTTTATCAAGAATATTGTGATACCTTCCTGACGCGTTTTGTTTCGATGTTTGAGCCGATTGTTCTGGTTTTTATCGGAGGAGTTATCGGGGTAATGATTATCGGGATGTTTTTACCGATATTTGAGCTTTCCAAGATTAGCGGATAAGTGTTGACAATTGCCTATCCTGGATTTAAAATACTATAGAATCTAAAAAAAGGAGGAGTAAGATGAGAAAAGGTTTTACGTTGGTGGAGTTGATTT
>CAYHRM010000170.1:0-1934 GCA_964359035.1 uncultured Planctomycetales bacterium | reverse complement strand
TGAAGATGGTTGATACAGCTGGTGGCGGCATAAGAAAGATGTTCAATTATCAGAGAGCCCGTTTTTTTCCTATGCCTGAGTATGAATTGTCAAAGGAAAGAGTTAAAGTAACGATTATCGGCAAGGTTCTTGACTTGGATTTCGCAAGGGTGCTGGTAAAAAAGCGGGATTTGGATCTTGATGATATTATTGCCCTTGACAAGGTCCAGAAAAAGAAGGTGTTGACTGAATCTGAAAGTAAGCGGCTTAAAGTGAAAAGGCTTATAGAGGGGAGAAAGCCGAATTATCACATATCTTTTGATGTTGCAGAAAAAACGAATATGCAAGCCGAGTATATCAAAACCCGTGGGCTAAAAGATGATCATTTCAAAACACTGATCATTGAGTATTTAGATAAATATAAACAAGCATCAAAGGAAGATATAGATAAGCTATTATTGGATATTTTACCGGGCATTTTAGATGAAAATCAAAAAAAGAACAAGATTCGTAATCTGATTTATGCAATGTCAAAAAAAGATAAGACCATTATTAATTGCGCCACTCACCGATATCCTAAGTGGATGCGAACAAGATAAACTTTAGTTAAACTTTAGTTAAACTTTAGTTAAACTTTAGTTAAACTAAAATTAAGGATGAAGACGGTCGGCGGGAATAATATGCTGTAATGTTTATTGATTTGTTGATTAAAAAAACATGATCATTCTAGACAGGAGTAAAATATTGTGAGTAACGAACCCAACAATACATCAGGCATTATCAGTAAGATTTGGAGCTTTTGCAATACTCTGCGCGATGATGGCGTTGGCTATGGCGATTATTTAGAGCAGCTCACCTATCTACTATTCCTGAAAATGGCCGATGAGTTCAGCAAGCCGCCTTATAATCGAAAATTGCCCATTCCAAAGGAATACAACTGGGAAAGCCTTACCGCAAAACGCGGTGCCGAATTGGAATCGCATTACGCAACATTGCTCCGTGAGCTATCGCATTCCAAGGCTATTTTGGGACAGATATTCATCAAAAGCCAAAACAAGATTCAAGATCCAGCCAAGCTCTTTAAGTTGATTGATATGATAGACAAAGAGCAGTGGACAATGATGGGTACAGATGTCAAAGGCAAGATTTATGAAGGTTTGCTTGAGAAAAACGCTGAGGATACCAAAAGTGGCGCGGGACAGTACTTTACGCCGCGTTCCTTGATTAAGGCCATGGTTGCCTGTGTGCAGCCACAGCCGATGAAATCTATTGCCGACCCTGCCTGTGGCACTGGTGGTTTTTTCCTGACGGCTTACGATTACATTTCCGATCCTAAAAACTTCACGCTGACCAAAGAGCAAAAAGGGTTTTTAAAAAACAAAACATTTTACGGCAACGAAATCGTAGCAGGCGCGCGCAGGCTGGCGCTTATGAATATGTTCCTGCACAACATAGGTGATATTGATTCAGAGACATTTATCCTGCCTACCGATTCACTTATCGCCGATACGGGTTTACGGGTGGATTATGTGCTCACCAATCCGCCCTTCGGGAAGAAAAGCAGCATGACCTTTACTAATGAAGAAGGCGAACAGGAGAAAGAAGACCTTACTTACAACCGGCAGGATTTTTGGGCGACGACGAGCAATAAACAACTTAACTTTGTTCAGCACATCCGCACGATGCTCAAAACCAGCGGCAAAGCGGCAGTTGTTTTGCCCGATAATGTTTTATTTGAAGGCGGGGCAGGTGAGACTGTTCGAAAAAAATTACTTGAAACGACCGATTTGCACACAATCTTACGGCTACCGACAGGCATATTTTACGCGCAGGGTGTAAAAGCAAATGTCTTATTTTTCGATAATAAACCGGCCAGTAAAGATCCGTGCACAAGTGAAGTCTGGATATATGATTACCGAACCAACATCCGTCATACCCTGAAAAAATCACCATTG
>CAYHRM010000169.1:0-1967 GCA_964359035.1 uncultured Planctomycetales bacterium | reverse complement strand
ATGATAAAGGTAAGCGCCGCCGCTACCAACCCGCAAGAGATCCCAAAAGCCTTTACGTAAAGTTTAACCATCACCAACCTCCTTTTTTTAAAAAACTATAGTTTTATTTTCGTGTTTAATCACACGGTAATCAATATAACTGGACACTGCGCTAGCCAATGCTCTCTTTTCTAAATTTTTTGCCTTACTTACCAAATCCTGCCGGTTATCTTTATGAGATACGCTTTGAACTTCTTGAGCAATAATCGGCCCTTCATCAAGTTGGCTATTCACAAAATGCGCCGTTGCTCCAATAACCTTAACCCCTTCAATAAGTGCCTGACTAGCCGGGTCAACGCCTTTAAAAAAAGGCAAGAAACCATGATGAATATTAATTATATCTTTATTATATTTTTGCAAAAAATCCGGCGAAAGTACCAACATATAACGCGCCAAGACCAAAAAATCGGTTGCACCAAGAACATAAGATAATAATTCCGGCTCACGACGATTATCCTTATCTGCCGGTACATAATAAAAAGGGAGATTATACCCGGTTACTAATTTACGGTGCTTTTCGTAATTACTTAAAACAAAAGGTATTTTTACCTTTAATTCACCAGCATTCCATAAATACAATAAATCTACTAGGCAATGATCCGGCTCAGATACCAATATCCCCATGCTTAAAGTTTCCGCTTTATCATAGAAACTCCAATCGGCGTTAAATTCTTTACCGATAGTAACAAAAGCAACTGATAAATCATTTTTACTATGTTGATCTTTATCCGTAATAAACTCTATGCGTATAAAAAAATAACCACCCTGCGGATCCGTACTATGTTGATCAGCGGTAATAATATTACCACCGTGCTTTAATATAAAATCAGAGATCTTAGCCACAATCCCCTTCTGATCCTGGCATTGAAATAATAAAACAAATGTACGCATATTAATGTTACCTCCTTATGGAAGCTATTATACCTCAATATTAATATTTCTTTCAATATATATTACTCCCGAACACTACAATTAACTCTACACTTTTCTAACACTTTAAAAACTTATTAACAACAGTAGTGTGGGTTTAAACCCACACTACTGTATTCTTTCTTCTTGCAATTACAAATAATAACTGATACTCTTATTAAGAATAGACAATTAAACTAGGAGAATCAAAAATTATGAGACAAAGCTGTCCGATTGTAGATGCCCAGATCAATGAGAAACTCGCCCGCTTAATTAGTTTTGGCGTATTCATTACCAGCCTGATTTTTCTGCTGACCCCAGCAAAATGGATTATCCTTGTCTTGGCCCTTGATTTTTTCTTACGGGCCTACTTTAAGAAACCCTACAGCCCTTTATGTTTATTCTGTAAATTCATTTTAGAAATACTTAAAATAAAACCAAAAATAGTCAACGCTGGCCCAAAAAAATTCGCCGCCAAAATAGGTTTTTATCTTGCTATCTTGATTTCCCTGCTTTATCTTTTAAACTGCGCTTTCTGGATACTAGCAGCGATTACCGGAATTCTATTGGTTTGCGCTTTTCTTGAAGCATTTTTTGGATATTGCGTAGGTTGCAAATTATATTCTTTTTTAAAAAATACATAGTCTCAATCTACTGGGGGGGGAATGAAAAAAATATTTATTTTATTTTTCACCAGTATTTTTCTTTTTAGTTTTTGCAGTTTAAGCTATGCTACCAACGGTTTCAAAACATCCGGTGTAGGAGCAATCAACCGGGCGATGGCCGGTGCAGGAGTTGCCGCGCCCCAAGATACAAATACGATTACCATCAACCCAGCAGGACTTTCCGTCATTGGCTCAAGTTTTGATATTAGCGCAGATTGGCATATGACTACCGCACATATGGATACCAGTGCGGCTCCGACAGGTAATGCTGGTGCAGGAAAACAAAAATCCGGCAGAGACCCTAGTATTATTCCAACATTAGGTGTTTCCTACCGGATAAAAGAAACCCCCTGG
>CAYHRM010000168.1:0-1980 GCA_964359035.1 uncultured Planctomycetales bacterium | reverse complement strand
GAATCCTGCTGGTCATTCCAAATATTAATCGGTGCGGATATTGCGCGATTGGCATCAGTCATAACTACTGGAAGGCGCATCCCGGCAATATTAAAAACTACCTCCGCCATCAAAAATAAACCCTGAGAGCTAGTCGCAGTATATGTACGTACACCTGCAGCCTCGCCGCCTAAAACTACTGAAGCAGCAGAATGCTCACTCTCTACATTTACAAATTGCGAATTTAATTCACCATTGGCGACCATCTGCGCCAAATCCTCGACGATATGTGTCTGGGGGGTAATCGGATAGGCTGAAATTACTCCGGGCTTACAAAGCTTAATTACCCGGGCAACAGCTTGTGAACCTTCTAATAATTCCTTCATCCCGCACCTTCTTTTATATTCATAATACCTTATCTCCTAATCCGCTATCTTCTAAATCTAAAATTTTTGAACTTTTAGAAGGTGCGGGATTCACTTATTCTCTCCTTGGGGCTCATCGACCATAATTATATCTTTTTTCGGGCAGACCACTGCGCAAAGCCCGCAACCCTTACAATATGCATAATCACAGGTAAAAGTATTTTTTTCTTTTCCAGTAATACACATTTCCGGGCAAATATTAAAACACATTCTACAGGCAATACAATTTTTATGCAAAAACTCAGGCCTGGTTTGCATCCTCCAGGAACCGGTTTTACTACCTGTACTTTTCTTAGGATTAACAGTTAACGGTCCAAACATTTTATTTCCTTATTTTAAGAGTTTCTTAATAAAATCAAAACCTTCTTGTGCAGCCTTAATATTACCTTCTTGAGCTTTACCATTAAATCTTTCCTTAATAACCGCAAGTAAATTATCCAGTTTTATTTCACCGGTTGCTGCGGCAAACGCGCCGATTAAAGTAGTATTTCCGAGCGGACGGCCAATAGCTTTCATGGCGATTTCACTTGCTGGAACAACATAAGCCTTCTGTTTCGGGCTTAATTTAGGTAATTCTGTGCCTTCTACACCATTTATAATCACAATTCCATTATCTTTTAATCCAGCAAGGCAATTATACCCGCGCATAAGGGGCGCATCCACTATAATCAAGTAATCCGGCTCATAAATCTGACTTCTTAAGCGTACGGCTTTAGAATCAACGCGCACAAAGGCGTTCATTGGTGCGCCCATTCTGGCTGCTCCGAAACTGGGGAAGGCATACGGATACATCCCGTTTAAAAAATAAGCGCTCCCAAGTAACTCTGCAGTAGTTATTGCACCTTGACCAGCACGTGCGTGAATTCTAATCTCTTTCATTAATTAATCTCCTTAAGCAAAAAACGTTTCACTATATTATAACTTTTCTTGGGATTTGTCAAATAGTTTATTTTTGGCTTGTTCCAGATTAAATCAGGCCTGTTTATCTTCAATAGGTAGGCTAAAGTGAAATTCGGAACCTTTACCAAATTCAGACTCTACCCAAATCTTACCATTATGCCCGATAATAATATCCTTACATATGGCAAGGCCTAGCCCGCTTCCAACGGTTTTTTTCTCATAAGAGATATCTAGCTGCTGAAAACTTGTAAAAAGCCTTGGAATGTCTTCTTGTTTTATCCCCGGCCCGGAATCCTTAACGACCACATGAACCGAATTACCTTCATTTTTACTAATGATTACTACTTCGCCTTTATCTGTAAATTTAATTGCATTGTTTACTAAATTAGTAATTACCTCGATGATTTTTTCCCGGTCAAACTTGAATTTCGGCAAATTATCATCAAGTTTAGTATAAAAATTTAATGTTTTCTTTTGTGCAGTAAGCAATAGTAATTCCCGCACCTCAGATATACATTGATTTATGTTATTTTCACGTATGGAAAGCTGCGCACTGCCGGTTTCTAATTTTTCAAAATCCAACACATTATTAATAAGATGATTTAAGCGGTCCACATTCTTTTTTGCGGCTTCAAGCATATTTCTTTGCTCTTCATTGATAGGGCCTGCCAAGCCG
>CAYHRM010000167.1:0-1987 GCA_964359035.1 uncultured Planctomycetales bacterium | reverse complement strand
TTTTAAATGAAGAAATGCGGAAGGAGGGAGTTGAACCCTCATGGGTTGCCCCACACGCTTCTGAGACGTGCGCGTCTGCCATTCCGCCACCCCCGCAAAATTAATCTTAAGTATATCTTAGCATATTAAGGCTGTCAATTAGTTATCAATTACCCTATTTTTCTTTTAAATAAATTGCGGCTAGGTTTTTTTACTGTTATAATAGCAGTTCACTAGAAAGCTTGCATTTAATAATTAAGGAGAAACAATGTTTTTGGAGCAATTTAAGATCACGGGCCTGGCGATGGCTCAGATATTTCTTTTAGGCAGCTTGGGTTATCTTCTGGTTAAAAAGAATATCCTTTCGCATGAGGGGCTGGATGCTTTAAGTCGCTTGATGATTCAGGTCATTTTTCCGGCTTTGATTTTAGCCCAGATGCTGAAGAATTTTAGCTTTAATCTTTATCCAGATTGGTGGATTTTTCCATTAATTAGCCTGGCGATTACTGTTACGGGCCTAATTGTAGGATGGGGGCTACTTAAATTATCAGGATTAAAGACAGCTAAGTTGCAATTTTTAAGTTTATTCGCTTTTCAGAATTCAGGGTATCTTCCTTTAGCGATGGCTGCGGCGATATTTACGGGCCAGCAAGCAAGTGATATATTTATATTTATTTTTTTATTTTTGTTGGGTTTTGACCTGGTAGCCTGGTCATTAGGTATTTATCTACTTACTTATGAAAAACAGGTTAAATTTAAACTACAAAACCTTTTTAGCCCCCCGGTAATCGCGAATTTAACTAGCTTAGGGTTAATTGCGCTGGGAATAAATAAGTTTATCCCGGATGTTTTGTTTAAACCTTTATCTATGGTGGGTAATTGTACTTTACCTTTAGCGATGTTGGTAGTCGGAGGTAATATCGCTTTAGTGCAGCTGAAGAATATTGATAAAAAAACAACTTTTATATTTTTGTTAGGAAAATTAATTATTCTTCCAGCATTAGGTATCTTAATCGTGTTGAAACTTGCTCTGCCGCATTTATTGGGATTTTTAATTGTGATGCAGTTGGCTATGCCTTCGGCAACCTCTTTAAGCGTGATTATTCGCCGTTTTAATAAACAGGATGCTTTAATTAGTCAGGGGGTATTTTTTAGCCATATGGCGAGCTTATTGACTATACCTCTATTTTTAAGTTTATATTTATTCCTAGTTATGCTAAAATGAGTAATACGATTGCCACTAACCGTAAGGCGCACAGGGATTATGAGATTTTTGAGTCTTTAGAGTGCGGGATTGAATTAAAGGGCTCAGAAGTAAAATCTTTACGTGCGGCTAAGATTAATTTAAATGATAGTTTTGCCCGTTTTGAGGGGGCAGAGATTTTTTTATATAACGCCCATATCAGCCATTACGCGCAAGCCAGTTATTTAAATGTTGATCCGGATAGGCAGCGTAAGTTGCTTTTGCATAAGAAGCAAATTGAAAGAATCAATGGTAAGCTTACCCAAAAAGGTTTGACCTTAATTCCATTAAAGATTTATTTTAATGCTCGAGGTTTTGCAAAAATAGAGTTGGGGCTTTGCAAAGGTAAGAAACTTTACGACAAGCGCGAGAGCGTTAAGCGTAGAGAAACTGATAAATTATTGCGTCGGATAATTAAAGATCGAAGAGGATAATTTCCTTCTATAATATTGTTATTTGAAAATTTGGGGGTGAAAGGGTTCGACTTAAGATATGTCGCTTAAGAGCAGCATGCCGCGGATGTAAGGTTAGCCGCGTTAACAACCCTTGCACAATTTAAACGCAAACACGCAAGTGTCACGTTTAGGAACATTTGTCCAGCCGTCTTTTGCGGCTAGACCTATGTTCGTACCAGCCTTCGGACTTAATTAAGTCCGAAGCCCCTAACTGTCCTGCCTACGGGATAGATTAGGGCACTAGTGGGATAGTCCCGGCGGTTAGTCTTCCAAACCGGGGCGAAATCGAAAAGGCTGCACTTTACAAATC
>CAYHRM010000166.1:0-2055 GCA_964359035.1 uncultured Planctomycetales bacterium | reverse complement strand
ACCCCGGAAAGAGGAGCACAGAAAATTTTGGAAGGAATGTGATATTTTAGATTATTCGCGACTTGAGAAGTTAATTAAAGAGTTTAGCCCTACACATGTTGTGCATCTGGCGGCAAAAACCGGGATCAATGCTAAAGAACTGAATGAATTCGCGGCAAATATGGAAGGAGTTACTAGTCTTATTAAGATTCTCCGGAATATTCCTACGGTGGAGCGAGTGATTTTTACTTCATCTTTGTTGGTGTGTAAGATGGGTTATGTTCCAAGTTCAGATATTGATTATAACGCCACTACTTTATATGGGAAAAGTAAAGTTGAGGGAGAGAAAATCGTAAGAGACGCTAAAGATTTATCGTTTGCCTGGACGATTGTTAGGCCGATATCTGTTTGGGGGCCCTGGCAGGAAGAACCTTATATAAACTTTTTTAAATCGGTTGCCCGTAGCTGGTATTTTCATATTGGAAACGGGCATTACAAGAGGTCAATGGGTTATGTAGAAAATATGGCTTATCAGATATACTGTCTGCTTTTAGCTTCAAAAGAAAAAATAGAAAGGAAGACTTTTTATTTAGGAGATAGGGATCCGGTTGATTTATATTTATTAGCAAATGAAGTGAGGAGTTTGACGAAGGCAAAAAATATCCGACATTTACCTCTTTGGGCTGTCAAATTTGTAGCTAAAATTGGGGATATTCTAGTAGCTTTAGGCTTAAAAGGTTTTCCTCTGACAAGTTTTAGATTGAATAATATCCGTACGGAATATGTTTTTAATCTTTCCCCAATTACCGAAATAAGCGGTCCGTTGCCTTTTGATTTTAAAACAAGCGTGCAAAGGACTGTTCAGTGGATGCAAGAAGTCGGAGAAATTTAAAATGGGTAAGCTTGTAAAACTTTTTGACCGTACTTTCTATCCGCAATACGCAGATGGCTGGGATAATCGTTTATTTAGGTGTCAGGTACTTAAGCATCTCTCTAAAAATATAAAACTCCTTGATTTAGGGGCAGGAGCGGGTATATCCAAGCAGATGAATTTTAAAAATTCGGCGGCATCGGTTGATGGTGTAGATTTAGACAGGCGGGTTTTGAAAAACCCATATTTAGATGAAGCGAAGGTTTCGTCAGTTGAAACTCTGACATATAATGATGCTTCATTTGATGTAGTAATTTGTAATAATGTCTTAGAACATTTATCATCTCCGCTTTTAGTTTTTAAGGAGGTTTACCGTGTGCTAAGGCCCGGGGGATTTTTTATAATGAAAACTCCCAATAAATTCCATTATGTGCCAGTTTTGGCCAGGTTAACTCCTTATTGGTTCCACAGGTTTTATAATAAGATCCGCGGCAGACAAGAGGTGGACACTTTTCCTGTTATTTATAAAATTAATAGTTATAATGATATTGTTCGTAATGCCAAAAAATCGGGATTTAAAATTGAAAGCATTGAGATTACCGAGGGGCGACCGGAATATTTAAGGATAAATTTTCTTTTTTACTTATTCGGTATTTTATATGAAAAATTAGTGAACAGCTCCAAGTTTTTTAAGAATTTTAGGGTTTTAATCATAGCTGTTTTGAGGAAAGAATGAAACAGGTAATCCAAAATTATAAGACGGGAAAACTTAAAATTAGTGATGTTGCCATGCCACTTTGTTCAGGAATTAAAGTTTTGGTTAAGACTCAAGCTTCGCTTATTAGCAGTGGCACAGAGCGCTCAATTTTAGAGCTGGGAAGAAAAAGCCTGATTGGTAAAGCCAAAGCTAGGCCGGAGCATTTCATAAGATTTATTGAAAAAGCTAAAAATGAAGGTTTTTTAAAAGTTTGGAAAGAGGCGATGGTTAGGCTTGATGAGGCTAAGCCTTTAGGGTACAGTTCTTCAGGCGAAATTATTGAGGCAGGATATGAGGTTAAAAATTTTAAAGCAAGAGACAGGGTTGCCTGTATTGGAGCAACTTATGCCACACATTCTGAAGTAATATCTTTACCAGAATGCTTATGCGTCAAGATCCCGGAAGGGGTTAGTTTTGAAGAGGCTTCTTTTGGAATGTTGGGGATAAT
>CAYHRM010000165.1:0-2061 GCA_964359035.1 uncultured Planctomycetales bacterium | reverse complement strand
TCTCTTAAAAACTTAGCTGTTTCTTCCGGGGGAAGCGGACAAATATAAAATCCCGTACCCCACTCAAAACCCGCTACCTTAGTTAAGCGCGGCATAATCTCAATATGCCAATGATAATCTAGGTCAATCGTCTTCCAATAACCCACCTTCTGCCGGCGAAAAGGCGCGGTATGAATAACATAATTATAATCTGGGTCATTCAGCCCTAGCTTTAATTTTAAAAGCACGGCCTTAAGCACGCGAGCCAAATTCTTTCTAGATTCTGAATCCATACAGGTATAATCACAACAATGCTTCTTAGGTAAAATCCAGGTCTCAAAAGGAAACCGCGCAGCAAACGGGCTGACTGCCACAAAACCATCAAAATCTAAAATCACGCGTTCTTTTTGCGCCAACTCTTGTTTAATTAAATCGCAAAATACGCAACGTTCATGATATTCATAATACTGACGCGCCCCGGCCAATTCTTCTTTTACCCGCTTAGGATTAACCGGAGTGGCAATTAACTGGCTCCGCGCATGCCTAATTCCCGTGCTACCAGAACCTTTACCATAATTTTTAAATACCAAAACATACTTTAAGCGCGTATCTTTTTCCAAATCTACTATCCGGTCAGAATAACAATTAAGCACCCGAGTGATCTGCTCTTCAGTCAAATCCGCCATATTGGCAATATGCTGATTTGACTCAACCACAATTTCATGCGCCCCCACCCCATTCATTACATCATAGACACCATTTCCACGACGGTCCAGGTCACCTTCAACTCTTAAAAAAGGTGAAATACTAGGAATAACGCGCAAATCCCAACCCGGGCCATTACGCGTAGAATTACGCGGCCGAATAGCATAAATTTCAGGGGGAGTATTTCCTTCGTGGCCTTCACAAAATGGGCAAGCCTTCTCCACTTCCAGGTCATGTATATGACCAACAAATTGATCGGGCCGGCGAGCACGCTCAGTAGAAATAATTACCCATCTACCTATAATTGGATCTTTTCTTAATTCTGGCATAGAAAAATTATAACAGAACTCTTAAAAGTTGCAACAAAATTTCTAACATCCCATCATCTTTAATCGTAGTGTGGGTTTAAACCCACACTACGATTGTTAATAAGGTTAAACTTTTTTCCCTTTACTTAATTTAATACCTCTCCAACCACCAGCTTATGCCCAATAATAAAACTTTGTGCTAACATCCGCTTTCCCGCTTCTAACTGCAGCTCCTTAATCGCCAAAAACCCCCGAGCACAAGCCACAACAATCAAATCCTTATCCGCTCTCACCACCTCACCAGGCGATGGTTGATGATTTGGAAATAATGGCAAAACCTCCGACCGAAATACCTTTAACATCTTTCCACGATAACGCGTAAATGCCACCGGCCAGGGTAAAAGGCCCCTAATCTGATTATGTATATCAACCGCGGATGCACTCCAATCAATTAAACCATTTTCTTTTTTTAGCTTAGGAGCCAAAATAACCTTATCTTCATCCTGGTCCACTAAACGATAATCCCGGCGATCAATAACATTAAGCGCCTCCATCAAAAGTTCCGCTGAGCAATTACGTAATTTTTCCTCAAGCGTCACGGAGGTATCCTTATCTTCCACCTTGACTTCTTTTTGCATAATCACCGGCCCAGAATCCATCTTCAACGTCACAAACATAATCGTCACTCCGCTCTTTTTATCCCCATTAATTATTGCCCAATTAATCGGAGCCGCTCCCCGGTAACGCGGTAAGAGTGAAGCATGGATATTAATCGGCATAATTTCTGGAATATCCAACACCTCCTGAGAAAATATCTGCCCATAGGCTACAATTACAAAAAGATCAGCATCGAGGTTGCTTAGAAATTTTACACTTTCCTTAGATTTAATATCCTCCGGCTGAAATATTTTAAGCTTTGCCAAAACAGCTGTATCCTTGACATCTGTTCCGCTAAGGTGCAAATGCCTGCCTTTTTGCTTATCTGGTTGCGTCACCACGCAAACAATCTCAGCTTTAGCTTTAATTAATGCTTCTAGAGCCCCTACCGCAAAACGCGCACTTCCAAAAA
>CAYHRM010000164.1:0-2074 GCA_964359035.1 uncultured Planctomycetales bacterium | reverse complement strand
ATGAATATATAACAGTTCTCGCACCTGACGTCTTAAACTCTTCGTTTAAATCAATATTGATTTTTAGCCTTTCAAAAAAATCCACAAGGGTATCTGTTTTATAGTTATAAAGAATGTAGTTAGACATACTTGATTGGCCATATTTGTGCGCCAATTTAACGCCTTTAATATATGTCTCTTTTTGTGAAATATCGTCGAAAGCCAGGCGCATCGGTTCAAGATTTATTTCCGCCAGCCTTTTCATTTTATCTTCGGTAAGAAGACGCGCATCAAGTCCCTGGTTGAAGTCAACACGCCGCCTCTTCCTCCCAAGTGTTGAGCCTTTTCCAAAGCCGGCCTTAACGATATCGTCAATTATTCGGTTAAAATCCTTAGAGGCCAGTAAATTATTATCCATCAATATTAAATCGGTCTTTTCTTCTCCGCCAAACTTCGTAATGGCCTTTGCCATTTCTTTTATGTCTATATAAGGGACATACTGCGGCTCAAGCGTGCGAACAGCGCAAAACCCGCATTTGCGCACACATCCACGCGTGGCATAACCAAGGTAGGCATCTGTGCACTCATATTTAAATAGTCCCACCTCAACCTGTTTAAGAATTGAGTAATCTGGAGGGAGCTCATCAATAATAATCTTATCGTCGGGATTTATTATTTTTTTATTTTCGCCTTTTAAGAGGCCTGCGATTACTATGACGCCAGTCTCTCTCTCAAGATCTTCTTTCATCAGGGTGGCGAGGATGCCCCCGACATATATTTTCCCTAAATTGCGAGAGATAGAAGCGTTAGGGCCGTAGTAATCCTTATAGTAGTTGATGGTCGCAACCGTTTCTTTCCAGGTATATGTAAAAAGTGAGGAGATATAAATGCGGTCCCAGTTGCCATTTCTGATTTCTGGATTTTTACCGCGGACAAAAACAACCTCATCACCCTTAATGCGGTGATAGGCTGCCAACTTCATTAGACCTAATGGAGGGTATTTGGTTTTATAAGCCGGTTCGACTAGCAGTATTCGTTTTGCCATTGGATATCTTTAGTTTGTTTAGCAGTGTATGTCTGATGAAATTATTAATTGTTCTGTTTTCTTTAGCAGCTTTCTCTTTTAGAAGCTTGTAAGTAGCGCACTTAATTAGTCTTTTTATGCCACTCCCGCCGAGCCTTTTGCATGCTTTCCCGAGTTTGGTTTCAGGGTCAATGGCTACGGTTAAGTACGGTTTTGCTTTCCCAAAATTACACATGTCCTTGTAGTAGAGACTGATGTATTCTCGTTTCATAGATTATACCACACATTATGTGGTAACGCAAGCCGCTTAAGCGGAGGATTTCTCTAGATACCCCAAAAGCAGGTCCGATAATTTATTCTCCATACTGCCATGATCAAAGACCATCTTTTTTATGTGCGCATAGCCGCCTTGCGCGTATTCCTGGGCAATTTTAATGACTTGCTTCATATTTGAGATAACTTCGATATTCTTTTCTGCCTCTATCGCAATGGCGTAAAATATTGCCCGCTCTTGGTCTGTGAAGTTTTTCTCCCGGAAGAACCCATTGGCATGAAAATCCTGCGTTTTTATAGGAACACGCAGGCCATTATGGTATCCCAACATAAGGGCGAACATGAAAAACTCTTTATTTTCTACGTTTTTGAATTGCGGAACACTTTCTCTTACCTGGTCATACAGTTGCCGCATATCCTTAGTAATAGATATCTGCGGATCTTTTAATTCAGGATCTTTATTGTCTTCAGGCATTTTCAACCTCCGAAACGCTTTTTTCTTTATCGTGAGTAATTTTCAACGTGTCACTAATCCGCCCAGACAGCTCGGCTGCGAAATCCGAAGTATATTCCGAGTCTGTGACTAATAGTATTACTTGCGCGTCTGGTAGTGCCTTCTTTATCCAATCCGCCACATTTAGCCGATATTTCTTGTCAATTTTGGCCAAGGGAGTATCAATCACAATTGGCGCCCTGAACCCTGATGTTTTCCGGAGTGCGGCCATAAACGAATACCCCATGCAAAGGGTTTCGGCGGCGGAAAGATTATGTATGGTATTAAATCCATCCTTGTTATAA
>CAYHRM010000163.1:0-2078 GCA_964359035.1 uncultured Planctomycetales bacterium | reverse complement strand
TGATTTACGCCGTGCACGTGCTGCTGCGGTTTCTATGATTCCTACGTCTACGGGAGCGGCCAAAGCGATTTCATTAGTTATTCCGGAATTAAAAGGTAAGCTGGATGGTTTTGCGATTCGTGTGCCTACGCCGAATGTTTCTGTGGTCGATTTAACCGTAATGTTAGCTAAAAAAGCGACGGTTGAAGAGTTGAATGCTGCTTTTAAGGCCGCCGCAGAAGGAGCAATGAAGGGGATACTTGGATATACTGAGGATCCGGTAGTTTCCATTGATTTTAATCATTGCGCATTAAGCTCGGTAGTCGATGCTAAGATTACTAAAATTATTCAGGATGATTTTGTTAAAGTATTGGCTTGGTATGATAATGAATGGGGATATTCAAATCGCGTCGTGGATTTGTGTGAGTATATTGTTAAACAGGGGTTATAAATAAGAGATTGCTTTGGCGTTTTGCGCCTGGCAATGACGGGGAGAAACGAGATGGCAAAGTTGACCTTAAAAGATCTTGATTTAAAAAATAAAACTGTATTAGTGCGTGCGGATTTTAATGTGCCGCTGGATGCTGAGCTTAAGATTACTGATGATATCCGTATTCAAGCGACTCTGCCTACTCTAAAATATATTTTAGATCATGGCGCAAAGAAATTAGTAATGATGAGCCATTTGGGCAGGCCAGATGGAAAACCGGTGGCTAAATATAGCCTTAAGCCGGTAGCGGTGCGTTTAAAAGAGCTGCTAGGCCAGGAGATATTATTTTTAAATGATTGTATAAGTGCTAATATTAAGCAGGATATCGAACAATCAAAAGAAAAGGTAATTTTGCTGGAGAATTTACGCTATCATGCTGAAGAAGAAGCAAATGATGTAAATTTTGCTCAACAACTAGCTTCTTTAGCGGATGTTTTTGTTAATGATGCTTTTGGTACGGCCCATCGGGCGCATGCTTCCACTGAGGGAGTTACGCATTTCTTAAAATCTGCCGCGGGATTTCTTCTCGAGAAAGAGATCAAATATTTAGGCCAAGCTGTAAGTAATCCTCAAAAACCATTTATGGTTATTTTGGGGGGAGCCAAGGTTTCAGATAAAATTGGAGTAATTCAGTTTTTGCTTCCTAAGTGTGACGCGATTATTGTCGGTGGCGGGATGGCCTATACTTTTTTAAAGGCACAGGGTAAACAGATTGGTAATTCGAAATTAGAAAAAGAAAAGATAGATTTAGCCAAAGCTATTCTCGATCAGGCCAAGCAATTAAATAAAGAAATTTTATTACCGATTGACCATGTTGTGGTTGATAATATCGATGCCAATGCGAAAACGGAAATTGTCGGAGAGAATATTCCAGATGGTAAAATTGCCGTGGATATTGGGCCTAAAACCATTAAGTTATTTCAAGATAAGCTAAACTTGGCTAAAACTATTGTTTGGAATGGGCCGCTAGGAATTTTTGAGATGGATGCTTTTAGTAAAGGGACGCTAGAAGTGGCTAAATTTATCGCTAGCTTAAAAACTATTTCTATTATTGGCGGAGGAGATACGGCCGCGGCGATTGCCAAATTTAATTTAGAGGATAAGATGTCGCATATTTCAACCGGAGGAGGAGCAAGCCTGGAGTTCTTGGAGGGCAAGAGCTTACCGGGAATCGCGGCTCTTACAGATAAATAATATGAGAAGATTAATTATCGCGGGAAATTGGAAGATGTACAAAACGATTAAAGATGGCCAGGAGTTGGCGGTGGCTTTAAAAAGAGAGCTTTATAGAGTAGAAAATGTGGATATTGTAATTTGTCCGGCTTATACCTTGTTGGCCTATTTGGCGGATGATTTAGAGGATAGCAATATTGTGATTGGCGCTCAGGATATTTATTGGCAGGAGGAAGGCGCTTTTACCGGAGAGGTTTCTGCGGCGATGCTTAAGGATGCTGGTTGCCAGTATGTGATCGTTGGGCACTCTGAACGTAGGCAGTTTTTTGGTGATACCAATGAGACGGTAAATAAGAAAATTAAAGCCTGCTTAAAGCATGGGTTGACTCCGATTATTTGTGTGGGAGAGAACCTGCAGGAAAGAGAGTCAGAGAAT
>CAYHRM010000162.1:0-2157 GCA_964359035.1 uncultured Planctomycetales bacterium | reverse complement strand
ACTAAGGAAAATTTAAAACGTAATTTTGGTTGCGCGCATCCGGAAGGGTATCGTAAGGCGTTACGTGTTATGCAAATGGCGCAAGAGTTTGATTTACCGGTGGTAGTTTTTATTGATACCCCGGGTGCATATCCAGGTATCGGGGCTGAGGAACGCGGGCAATCACATGCCATTGCGCTTAATTTACGGGAGATGATGAGTCTGACGGTGCCGATTGTGGCGGTTGTTATTGGAGAAGGTGGTTCTGGCGGTGCTCTCGGGGTGGGAGTGGTGGATCGCATTGCGGTATTGGAGAACTCTTATTATTCTGTTATTTCTCCGGAGGGGTGCGCAGCAATCCTTTGGAAGGATGGCGCCAAGGCTCCCCAGGCAGCGGAGGTTTTGAAACTTACTGGAGCGGACCTTTTAAAGATGGGGCTGATTGATGAGGTAATTCCTGAACCCTTAGGAGGGGCGCATCGGGATGTGCAAAAGATTGCTCAAAGCGTAAAGGAATCAATTTTAAGGAATCTAAAAGAGTTGGAAGCCCTAGATAAAGATAAATTATTAAAGTTAAGGTACGCAAAGTTTAGGTGTATGGGTGTTACCGCATGATTGAGCAGGAACTCCTGTTATTAGGCCTCTTACGTCAAACTCCGAAACATGGTTATGAGATTAAGGTTAAAGTCCGCGAAATACTCTCACTTTTTGCCGGGGTGGAATTAAAATCAATTTATTATCCTTTAAAAGTTTTAGAGCAAAAAGGCTTATTAACTAAACAGGCGGATAAATTAGGCCGACGGCCGGAGCGTTTTGTCTATTGTTTGACTTTAAAAGGTAAAGAGCGTTTTCAGGTACTGTTAAGCAAGAATCTGCTTAATTTTAAGCGCCCGCAATTTACTTTAGATTTAAGCCTTTATTTTTTAAGTTATCTGCCAGCAAATTTAGCCCGCCGTAGATTAACCGCTCGTTTAAGTATTTTAAAAAAGATTTCTTTAGGCATAGAAGAGTTGCTTAGCTCTAAGGCCTTAAAAAGTTCCCTTCCACACTCCCGAATTCTAGAGCATAATCTTTGCCTTCTGCGCGCAGAAGCGACATTTTTAAGTTCTTTGCTTAAAAAAATCTGAATATTTCTACAACCGTAGTGTGGGTTTAAACCCACACTACGGTTGTTAATAACTTTACTTATCCACAGGGTAGTGAGGGTTTAAACCCTCACTAATTTTACCCTCTCGTCGAGTAAATTCATAAAAAAACCATAATAGTGCTTGACAAAAGGTATTGTTTGTTATATCATTTGATACAGCATGATAGCACTTACTATAATCACTATAAGTCTTTTTAATCAACATTTAAGGAGGAATCAATTATGGCTAAATTGTTAATCTCACCGACGGAAATTAGTAAAATTTACAGCATCTCCTATCAAACTGTTAATTATTATACTAATTTAGGGCTGTTGATGGTGAAGAAGCGAAACGCCAATAACCGACTTTATGATTCCCGGCAAGTGAGCGCTTGCTTAAAGAAGGTCACTAATCTTAAAAGCCAGGGTTATTCCTTAAAATTAATCTGTGATTTGTTAAGAAAGGGTTAAATGAGTTATTTTTCTACCTTAGGTTTAATTAAAGAGCCTTTTTCTAATAGCCCGGACCCGGAGTTTTTCTTTGAATCAAATGAACATAAGGCGGCTTTGATCCGTTTATTGGTTGAAATTCGCCTGCGCCGTGGTTTAAGCGTAATTTTAGGTGATGTGGGGGTAGGCAAAACTACGCTTTCGCGCAAGCTTTTTCAGATGTTAAAGGAGCGCCCAGATATATTATTTTACATGATTTTAGATCCTACGGCTCAAAGCGAGGAGTTGTTTTTAGAATCATTAGTGCGTACCTTTAATCTTCAGGATCAAATTGACGGCACCCCGAGCATCTTGGATTATAAAGAGGTAATTAAAAACATCTTTATCAGAAAGGTGTAGAGGAAAATAAAACTATCGTTTTAGTCGTTGATGAAGCACAAAAACTGAATGAGGAATCATTAGAGGTTTTGAGGGTTTTGTTAAATTATGAAACCAATGATTATAAATTATTGCAGTTAGTGCTTTTTTCGCAGATGGAGCTTTTACCAAAAATTAAAGAGATTAAGAATTTTTTTGATCGGATTGTGCTTAAGTATGTGATT
>CAYHRM010000161.1:0-2201 GCA_964359035.1 uncultured Planctomycetales bacterium | reverse complement strand
ACATCCTGTGCAGAATATTTACCTTCCACCAGAAACTGCAAATTTGACTCGCTCGCTTGAGCATAGACCCCGGTATGGCTACTGGCATATATTTCAAAACTCGTGGCAATCGCCCTAAGGCCTTCCTGTGCACTCATATCATTAGCCATCCTTCTTAATTTTATTCCTTCTACAGCGGCCAAAGACAATAGCAGTGAAACAATCAACACCACAATCATAATTTCAATCAAAGTAAACCCAATTTTTCTATTTTTCATTATTGATTTATTTTAACATAAAGCGCAAGGTTGGCAACCATTTTTTATTAAAAATTTTATAAACTAAGCCTTTAGCTATCAAGTAATTAAGGCTTATTTTTAAAGTTAATTTTCAACTGTGAGATGGGTTTAAACCCGCCCCACAATAATTAATAATTTCCAATAGTAGGGGAGGTTTAAACCTCCCCTACTAAAGTTAATAATTTTTCTCAAAAAATAAAGTAACTAAATAAAAAACTAGGGGAGAAGATCTCTCTTCCCCCCTAGTCCTAACTACTTACTACTTTAAAACTTATTGCCTGTTAACCAGTATAAGCTGCCTCAGCAATTACCCCTCCGGTAGTTACAGTAAAAGTTGTGTCCCCGGCTGTCGTACTTGCAGGAGTAGCCGTCAAAGTATACCCGGCAGCAGACAGTCCAGCACAGTTATAAACATAACCCTGCGCTGGCGATGCAGTACTACTAGCACATAATACCGTAGCTTGAGCAATATACGGTTCGATAGCGGTAACATCTGCCGGATAGGCACCATTATGTCCAGTAGCATAAACCTCTGCTGCTGTAGATAACGCGCGAATATTTGCTTTTGCTGCTGCGGTATTCGCTGTTCTCTTGGCACTTAACAAGTTAGGTATGGCAATAGCAGCCAAAAGAGCGATGATGGCAACAACGATCATGATTTCGACGAGCGTAAACCCTTTTCTATTCATTCTCATCATTGAAAATAACCCCCTTCCTAAGGTTAAATTGTCTTTTTGCGTTCACTTAAAGCTAACTCTTATTTTGGTATCCAATAATTATAACTTACAACTAAATAAGAAGCCAACTTCTAAGCTCACACAAAAGCACACCTTATGTATCCACAACAATCTTAACACGTTAGATACCTTTTGTCAAGTAATTAAACTAGCCGCTGTCCCTAGTTTATTTATTGCTTAAGCTTAAGCTCAGTAAGTATTTTACCGTCACTTAAGATAACCCGATCCCTTTTAATATCAACAATGGTTTTATCACCCACATATGCGCCTTTTTTAACAATCTCGCCATCAATAATGGCCAATGGCCGATCTTTATCCCAAAGTATACCCGTTAAATCTACTCCCGCTTGCAACGTCCTCTCACTAAAAATAGGAGCCGCGGTAAAAGGATCCCGCTTTAGCTCAATTAACTGCGCCTGCTGTTCAAGCAGATCATAAAGGCCTTTATTTACAGGTTTTTCTGCAGAACTAGCTAGAACCGCAGCCACAGCCTTGGCCTTAGACGAAACATTTTTTGATTTCCGCATACTTGTTTTTTTAGCAGCATTTCCTAAAGCAAAGATTAACACAATCACTAAAACTCCGGTTACCCCTAATTGAACTAATTCTTTTTTAAGCATTTTTAATTTAAAAGATATAAATTAAACTCAATGTTCACCCGAATTTTACCCGTCAGCTGCCCCTCTTTCTTTATCTCCAGGCTATTAATACTTGTAAATGCCGGTAAAGCTGCCCTTAACTCAACTACGTACTTAACTAGATCCTTAAAATAACAACTTAATTCAACCATTATCGGCAGATAGTCTGCTCCCATATTCTCAATAAAAATCTGTTTACCCGCAGCATCTAATAACTCAGCTTTTGAACCCGGCTGCAAAGAAATAACATTAATATTCATTTTACGCGCAATATCCGTAATCAACTTTAAGCTCTCCTCTTCTTTCGGGGGAAATTTATTACTTAAATACAAGTGATTTTTTTACCTACTTTTGTGTTCTGAAACATAAAATTAAAAACCATGAACAACTATTTTTTTACAATTCTTTTAGCTTCAACTATTATTATCAGCTCTTGTGGTGGCGAGAAAGCCTCTGAAAATACTGAAACAACTTGTTTTTACGAATATGAAAAAACCGATTCAATTAGTTTAAAATGGACAGCTTATAAAACGTCTGAAAAAGTTGCT
>CAYHRM010000160.1:0-2210 GCA_964359035.1 uncultured Planctomycetales bacterium | reverse complement strand
CGTAATTTTTGAAGTATTTCGGTTTAACATGAGAATAAAACTCCTTGCCATAAAAGTCCTCCAGCTCTTTGTCAGTTGGAATCGGTATTACATGCTTAAATTTACACAATACGCATTCAATAACATCATAATTATTGATCGTATCAACCACATCGCCTTTGTGTATTTTAATATCTTTTCGATTCATTTACTTTTGCAAAAAATCTTCCCAAACGATTGGCGACCTTGCCTCTACCCTGCGGATAATCTTTCTACCCAAAATAATTTGACTGTGCTTAGCCTCAATACCCCCAAATGGCCTAAGTGGAATTATGTCTTCCGCTTCGAGGATCTTACCAATCGGTATGTCGCGCGCGGCATAAAGAGATCGTCTGGCCCATCGATCAAAAACTTCATCACCACAGTGATCCTCATATAATACCGGCTGCTTAATACCGGAATCGGAAAGTGCCAATTCCGCATTACGAATCTCCTCTATCATGTGTTTAATTTCTATCGGCTCCATTGAGTTTGGGTCGTCATTGCTTCCACCACCGGCATCTTCTGTTAAATGTTTCTCAATCATACATGCCCCCAATGCGACAGCGGCGATAGGCCCCGCGAAATAAGCAGGCGCAGAGTGATCGGAATATCCAACAGGCAACTTGAATGCCTCGTGAAGCGTCTGTATGGCGCGCAGATTCAAATCCTTAAAACTTTTCGGCGGATAAATGGAAACACAGTGAAGTAAAACAATTTCATTATTTCCCTCTTCTTGAATTACCCGCACAGCATGAGCAACCTCCTCCAGATACGCCATACCAGTGGAGAGAATTATCGGTTTTTTCTTTTTGGCAATGTAGCGCAAAAGTATATCATCCGTCATCTCATAAGAGGCAACCTTAAATGCCGGCACACCAACCCTATCCAATAAATCAACCGACTCTTTATCAAATGGGGTTGATAAAAAAATAATCTTATGTTTTTTGGCGTGAGCAACCAGCTTAGGTGTCCATTCATAAGGCAACTCGGCAGACTTGTAAAATTGAGACAGCCGGCCAATATCCTTTCCGTGCCACTCGTCGTAGACTTTCGTATCTGCCGCGATAGTATCATGCTTTAAGTGCTGAAACTTAACCGCGTCCGCCCCGGCTTCTGCCGCAATTTCGATGGCCCGAAGGGCATTTTCAATCTTGCCACGATGATTAGCCCCAACTTCAGCAATAATAAAAACAGGGTGATCACGACCGACAATTCTATTGCCGATCTTAACCGAAGTGACCTCTTTTGACAGTAAATGTTTCGGCAAACTTTTAAAAAATAAATTACGTTCTTTTCCCATATGGTTTTTATTCTACTATTTTTTTAAGTGTTTTTATAACTTTTTGCTGATCCTTAGCCCTTAAGCCCGGATAAACCGGAATCGATATCTCTGATTTATAAAAATCTTCGGCAACAGGACACAATCCTCTCTTATAACCAAGTCTTTGATAGAAAGGATGCCAATACACCGGAATATAATGAACCTGAACGCCAATGCCGGCCGCCCGCAAGGATTCAAAAATTTCTCCCTTTTTCGTCTTAAGATCCCCCATTAATCGAATAGGATACAGGTGAAAGCTCGACTTCCTGTCATTGAATTCAAGTGGCAATTCTAAATTTTTTATTTCGGATAACTTTTCCGAATAAATCCGAGCTATCTTACGACGCGATTTCATAAAAGATGGCAACTTCTTAAGCTGGCTCTCACCTAACGCTGCTTGGATATCGGTCATTATATAATTCAAGCCAAGCTCCTGCATCTCGTGATACCATGGACCATCAGAAATATTAATAAAATTCTTTTGCTCTTTTGTAATTCCGTGGCTTCTAAAAAGAAGCAATCTTTTATAATATTCTTCGTTATCAGTAAGCACCGCTCCGCCCTCACCGGTCGTTATAGATTTAACAGGATGGAAGCTTAGAGTCGTCATATCGGCCAAACTGCCAACCATCTGACCTCTATACTCCGCGCCGAGAGAATGGGCCGCGTCAGAGATCAAAATCAACTTATTTCTTTTGGCAACCTTTTTTAACGCATCATAGTCACACGGTAAACCTGAATAATCCACGGCCACAATCGCTTTGGTTTTTTTAGTAATTTTTTTTTCTATAAGCTTGGCATCAATATTGCCGGTGCCATATTCAACGTCAACAAAAACCGGTTTGGCTCCCTGCCAAATAGTGGCATT
>CAYHRM010000159.1:0-2241 GCA_964359035.1 uncultured Planctomycetales bacterium | reverse complement strand
TACAACTGCTTTTGTTTAAGCAAACGGATTGCCTCATCTCGGCTTTGCGAACCCGCCAGAAGCGCTTCAATACCTTGAATCTGCTGATCCGTCGAGATTAACTCATTCTTTAGGGTACTAATCTGTCTATCAGCAGGCATAAATACAAATACCCAAAAAAGTAAAAAAATAAACAAAACGATCAAACTTACAATAATAATAACTTTCTGATTATTGGTAAGATTAATTTTAGGTAGATTCATTTTATTGGCTATTCGGCTAAGCTGCATTTTATCTCAAAATTATTTATCCCCTGCTCTTCCCTAGAACTAACCAAGTTAGCTTCCAGAATAAATTCAGAATTCTCCATATCTTTCATAAAATCCGTAAGTGCCTTTTCCGCTGAATCTTTACCTAAAGTTACAATACCCCTTAAAAACATAGTATGATTAAGCTGATCAAAATCAAATTCATCAAGTATAATATTTAGTGGAATAATCGCACTAATTAATTTTAACAAACCCGCCGAAGGGACCCTTCCGCTATGCACAGTATTAATCAACTCTTCTCTTGAATCCACGTTACGTTTTAAATTCCTCACCTCTTCCACGCTCTGTAAGTGTGCCTTGGCTATTTTTAACCGTTTTTTATAATCAATAATCTGAAAGTTAATCATAAACCAAGAAAAAATAAATATGGCCGTAATGGCAATTGCCGAAATCCGCAAGGAAGTTTTTTGAATGAGTTCAATTTTAAGATTCTTGATTTCACGCGGCAGTAAATTTATTCCTCCATTAGACAAACCCAGGCCGATTGCGCTAGAAAGCTGCTGAGCATCAAAACAAAATTTATCCTTATCTACATTTTTAGTCTCTAACCGTTCAGGTAAAGGCAATTTTTCGACCTTCATCTTTAACTCATCCGCCAAATAACGGTCCAAATTCCTTAAATTTGCCCCTCCGCCGGTAATATATAAAACTGCCGGGATGCTTAATCCAGATTCAGATTTAAAATATTCAAAAGAACGGTCCAACTCTTTAACCACTGTTTCCAGTAAAGGACGAATTAGCGAAATAATATGATTGGCCTTAATGTTACCTTCCAAAGCCTGACTCTCATCAAGAGGAATCCCAAACCCGCTCAAAAGCTCCTGCGCCTTTTGTCTATTTATTGCCAGCTTACCATCATCAGTTACTAATACTTCAACCAATGAAGCAGTTAATTTCTCGATTGAAAAATTAAGTTCTCGGTCAAAAATTAATTTATTTTTTTGATAAATAGAAACCTGCGAATGGGTCTGCCCAACATCCAAGATAGCACTAATTTCTGGATTAGCAGATAATAGATCTAGAATACCGCAGTAATTAAACACACTGCTAGATACTTTTACCGGCAATAAACCACAAGCAGTGACCGCCAAGACATATTTATTAATTATATCCTTTTTTGCAAAAACACAGAACAACTCAACTTTTTTAGCCGCTTCGCTATCCGTATACTCGCGAATAATCTGCAAATCGAACACGCCGTCTTCCAGCCCAGAAGGAAGCTGCCCTCTCAATTGCCATTTCAAAGCATTAAGCAATTCATCCCTAGGCATCTGCGGGAGAATCAGCCTTTTAATAGAGATCCAATCCGGATCAGATATACTTAAAGAAACATCTTTTGCCGTAATGGAATTACTCTCCAGCAACTGCTTAAGGAAGAGGCTAATCTCCTGGTCTGTTTTTTGGCTAGCATTAAATGCACTTAAAGCATAAGCCAATAGGCGATAGCTACCGCCACTGGCTTCTAGGCAAACCACTTTAATAAAAGAAGCGCCAAAATCAATACTCACGCTGCGCTTATTATTTTCTTTTAATTTTAAAAACTTAAGCCATTGCATAAATTAAATAATTTTAGGCGTATTTTTTGCTTAAATAATAAACAACAAAAAAAAGCATACCCGCGATCAATAATAAAGATACCCCCACCCCAATGCGCATTTCATAAACCTTTTCATCAATCGGAACACTCATTTTATTAATCGTAGTATTTATTTTACCGCTAAGTTTGTGCAAAATTTTAGGTGAAAATAAAAATAAAACTCCCCCTAAAAACGCGATCGCTGCTGCACAAATCAAAAACAACATATTCCCTCCTTTTTTATTGTAACTTGTTTTATTGTAACTTTTTCATAGAAACCGATGAAGCCTGTTCAGATTGACCTTGCCAATCATTATACAAACCTGTACCGCTTTTAGCAATCAAAATAATTTTTAT
>CAYHRM010000158.1:0-2279 GCA_964359035.1 uncultured Planctomycetales bacterium | reverse complement strand
AAGTTTAGCAATAATATTAGCTGTCGCCGGAGCAATCAAAATTAAATCCGCTTTAGCAGCTAAGGCTACATGTTCAATATCCCAGGTATCCAGTAAATCAAATATTCCGCCGGAATAAACTCGATTACCGCTTAAGCTTTGAAAAACAACCGGTTTAATTAATTCCTGCGCTTCTTTAGTCATAATCACATGCACTGCCCATCCGCATTCCCTAAGCCGACGAATCAAGCCACAAGATTTATAGATAGCAATACTTGCCGTTACGCCTAAAATAATATTTTTTTTAACTTTTTCCATTATTTATTCTTTGGCTTTAGCTTTTTTAGCTTCAATCTTGCCCGCAGCAATTTCATGCAAGGCAACGGTTGATGGTTTTACGGAAATATCATCTGCTACTAATTTCGGCTGCCCTTCAGCAATCTCTAAAGCCCTTTTAGAAGCTAAAATTACTAGTTTATAAATTGACCCCATGCTCTTGTCTAAAAGCTTTTCTCTTCCCTGATAATCCATCTTTTACCCCCGAGGTAATATGTTAAGTGCTGCTTTCCTGCAAAAAAATAGTTTTCAACTCTTCAACTGCTACGGATAAATTTTGATTTAAAATACAATAATCAAATTTACCAGCCGCCTGAAGCTCTTTACGCGCCAGTAACATACGCTGCTTAACTTCCTGATGCTTAGTATGACGACAACGACCCTGTATCCTCTCCTTGAGCACATCAAGTGAAGGCGGTAAAACAAAAATTGTTACTGTGTTACAAGGATACATTTTTTTGAGAATCCTGGCGCCCTTAAGATCCAGGCATAAACCCACGTTCTTTGCGCTTTTAAGCTGTTTTTCTAGCGGCTCCTTAGGCGTTCCGTAATAATAGCCTAAATACCTGGTCCATTCAAGAATTTTTTTAGCTTTTAACTGACGCCTAAATTCTAATGGATTAACAAAAAAATATTCCTTACCCTCTCTTTCTTGCGAGCGCTTGGGGCGCGTGGTTATAGAGCAGGATTTTACTAATAATTTCCCAATTTTTTTATCCTGAATTAAGCTCGTCAAAAGAGTGGTTTTGCCTGAACCTGACGGCCCACTAATCACAAAAATTTTACCTAGCTTATTTGATCTTTTAGCGGCTTTCACTACTCGATATTTTGCACCTGTTCGCGGATCTTCTCAATCTGGCTCTTCATTTCTACGGCCCGGCCGGAAATAATCAGGTCAAAAGATTTAGCAGCCAAAGTATTGGCTTCCCGCTGCATCTCTTGAGTAATAAAATCCAGCTCCTTACCCACCGCACCACCTTGAGTAATTTTTTGCTGAAAATTATTTATATGAAAATGCAAGCGATCCGTCTCCTCACTAACATCCGCACCCTTTAAAAAAGCCACACGCTCATCCTCCGCTTGAATCTTTTTAACTCTATTTTGAACGGCGACCACAAATCGCCGTTTAATAAAAACTAGGTCCTTCTTCAGCAGGGAACTTCTTTTCTTCATCAAACCTGCCAAGGCCCGGCCTTCTTTCTGCCGCGCTACTAATAAACTCGTAAGTGCCTGTAAAAAAACAGGTTTAAGCTGTTCCCAAATATGCGCGCCGATCGGCCGATCTTCCTTAAGCGATAAAATTCCCGGCAGACGAATTAATGAATCCAGAGTTAAACCATCATTAATTTTAAATTCCTTCTTAACGCTATTTAACTCAGATAAATAATTCTTGAGCAGTTTACGATTAACAAAGATCCCCTGCGCCAACTGCCCTTTTATGTTGATCGCACAATAAATTCTTCCTCTTTTAATTTTACCTTCAATTTCTTTCTTTAGCTTATCCTCTAAAGCCAGCAAGCCTTCCGGTAAATGAAAAACCGTTTCCAAAAACTTATGGTTAGTGCATCTTAGCTCGACGCTAATCCTACCGACAAAATTAACCAAAATCTCCTGGCAACCAAAACCCGTCATACTATTAATAATGTTTTTCATTTATTCGCCCAACTCTTGATTAAATATTCTTTTTGCAGAATATTTTTTGTCGGATAAAGATCAACAATAATTTCATCAGGCATAAACCAAAGCTTAATCTCTCTTTCTGCTTCAGAATCATTAGATGAAACATGAATTACATTTTCATAAACACCATTGGTTGTAATCCGGCCATAAGATCCTCGAATCGAGGTCGACTCCGCCTGCTCAGGGTTAGTGGCTCCAGCTAAATCTCGGCATTTAATGATCGCATTATCACCCCAATAAACTAAAGCCATAACTTTCTTGCGATCATGTAAATCTCCCTGTAA
>CAYHRM010000157.1:0-2314 GCA_964359035.1 uncultured Planctomycetales bacterium | reverse complement strand
TTCTGTGGGATGCCCCAATGGCCCAAGTATATGTTGTAGGCTATCACTGACATTTAGCATTCCTAATTTTTTTGTGCTAAAACCTACTTTCTGAAAGATCAAAGTAATAGTTCCCTTATCCTTATCCCAATCTGCCAGAGTTAATGGTATGCGCTCACCTATTTCATCTATCACGATTATAACAAATTGGCCGGCTTTAGCTTTTTGCGCAATTATCGGTGCACTAACTGTAATTTTAGTTATATCTTTAGCTAATTCTTGTTTATCAATTATTTTGAACATGTTTTTTTATCGATTATTTTTACTTGCACATCAGAAAATTTTTTAGCTAACGCCTCACCTTTTTCTTTTCCCAATACAAAAATAGCTGTAGATAAGGCATCAGCAGTTAATCCACTGGAGGCAATCACGGTTACAGAAATAACTCCTGAGTCTGCAGGATAACCTGTTTTAGGATTTAATATGTGCGAATAACGCCGGTTGTCCTTAATAAAAAATTGTTCATAATCACCGGAGGTTGCCACGGATTTATCTTTTAATTCTAAATAATCCACGATTCCTTTTTCCCGCGGGTCTCTAATTGCTATTTTCCAGGGCTTGCCGAATTTACCCCGCCCTTCATTTAAATGGAATAGAGCTTTGGATGAAGGGCGGGGTTTATCTCCTAATGCATAAACTTGCCCGCCAGCAGTTATTAAACAGCTCTTTATACCTTTTTCTCTTAATTTTTTTACTGCACAATCCACAGCATAACCTTTTGCAATTGCGCCTAAATCTATTTTCATTCCTAAAGATTTGAATTTTATCATATTATCACTATCATTCAAAATAATTTTATCACTGCCGACCAGTTCCAATACGTTTTTAATCCTTTCTTCCGCTGGCAGTGAATATTTTTTATCAGTAAACCCCCAAAGGTCTACTAAGGCGGCTACAGTAATATCAAATGCGCCATCGCTTAACTGCCAGAATTCTTTGGATTTTTTTATAATATAAAATGTCTCGGGGCTAACACTTAATATCCCAGATTTATTTAATTTTGATACTTCGCTATCTGGATTATATTTACTTAGTAAATCCTCTATTCTTTTTATTTCAGCGAAAACAATACTTGCTGCTTCCTTATATGGCGATGAAACTTGCACAAAGGTACCCATCATTATACGGTTGTCATTATAAAGTTTTTGATTCTGGCAGCCAGTTAAAACAGCAAAGAACAATAAAAAAAATGCAAGTCTTGTGAAAATTCTAAATTCTAAACTCGAATTTCTAAACAAATCCCAAATCTTAAATCCCAATGTTCCAAACGAAGTTGGTTTGGAATTTGGAAAATTGGAATTTAGGGTTTGTTTAGTATTTAGGATTTCGGATTTAGGATTTAAATATAGTATTATTTTTTTATAATTTTCAATACGTCTTCCACCGAGAGCGTATTAATGACATCATCGCGAGAAAGCCAGCCGCGGCGTGCAACTGAGATACCAAATTTCACTGCCTCAAGCTGCAAAATCTCATGTGCATCTGTAGCAATTACTAATTTTACTCCCATTTCTTTCGCTCGATGAGCATGTATATCATTCAAATCTAACCTTTGAGGAAAGGCATTAATCTCCAAATGGGTATTTGTTTCTTTCGCTAGTTTTAGAATCTTGCCTAAATCTATGTCATAAGCCTCGCGAGTTCCCCAGAGTCTACCTGTAGGATGCGCAATAATATGCACATATTTATTCTCGCAGGCCTTAATTATCCTTTTGGTAAGTTGTTCGCAAGATTGTTTAAATCCAGTGTGAATCGCACCTACTACCACATCAAATTCTTTTAGAATCTCATCTTTATAATCAATTTTACCGTCGGAATCTATGTCGACTTCAGTTCCGTATAAAATCCTGAAGTTTTTTAAACGCTTATTAAGTTTATCTATTTCCTGTCTTTTCTTCTTTAAATCTGCGATACCTAACCCATGCGCCACTTTAAGGCTTTGAGAATGGTCAGTGATAGCCACATAAGAATACCCTCTTTTACGGCAAGCATCTACCAACTCCTCTATACTATTACCGCCATCCGAGTATTTAGAATGTACATGGAGGTCGCCTTTTAAGTCTTCAAGTTTTATTAATCTTGGTAATTTAAATTTTTGCGCTAATTCTATCTCTCCAGTATCTTCTCGCATTTCAGGTTCAATATAGCTCATTCCTAATAACTTAAATATTTCTTGTTCAGTTTTGCCTGCAACAAATTTTTCTTTTGTGGCGGAAAAAATTCCATATTCATTTATTTTCAATCCTTTTCTTATCGCTAATTTCCGCAGTTTAAT
>CAYHRM010000156.1:0-2323 GCA_964359035.1 uncultured Planctomycetales bacterium | reverse complement strand
GCTGGACATGCTAAAGCCATATGCGCCTGAACCCATTACCGCCAAATATTGGCCTTCTTTTACTTTAGGGATCAGGCGTTCTTTGGCTAGAAAATCACCACTTTCACAAATAGGCCCGACTACATCGGCTTTTTCGGTTTTTAAATTTTTTCGCATTGACAAAATGTTGTGATGCGCGGAATATAACGCCGGCCGGATTAAATCATTCATCCCGGCATCAACAATAATAAATTTCTTCTTCGGCGTATGCTTAATATATAAAACTTTGGTGACTAGAATCCCTGCGTTTCCAACGATAAACCTACCAGGTTCCATAATTATTTTAAGCCCGGTTTTTCTCAAAAGCCCGATAATTTTACCGGCGTAAATTTCAGCAGTCTGCGGGCTCTCGCGGTCATAAACAATACCTAAACCTCCTCCGATATTTAAATACTCTAACTTTACGCCTCTAAGTTTCAGGCGCCCAATAAAATCCGCTACCTTTTTAATTGCAGCAACAAATGGAGCGCTTTCGGTGATTTGAGAACCGATATGGATATGCAAACCGCAGATATTCAAATTTTTAAACTTAGCCCGCATTAACAAAATTAGATAGGCGCTATTTAAATCAATCCCAAATTTATTCGTCAGCTTTCCCGTCATAACATATTTATGGGTTTTGGCTTCCACATCAGGATTAATCCGGATAGCCACGCGGGTAATTTTTTTAAGTTTACCTGAGATACGGTTGATATTCTCCAATTCCGCCAACGACTCCACATTAAAGAAAAGAATACCTTTTGAGATTGCCGTCGTAATCTCTTTATCAGTTTTTCCGACCGAAGCATAAACGATTTTTTGCGCGGGGCAGCCGACTTTAAGCGCCCGGAACAACTCTCCTCCGGAAACAATATCTAAGCCCGCGCCGCGCGATACCAGCGCTTTTAAAATCGCTAAATTTGAATTGGCTTTTACTGAATAGCAAATAAGCGGATTGATTTTTGCAAAAGCAGATTTTAGTTTCAGATAATGATCAATGAGCGTCTTATGACTATAGATATAAAGCGGCGTGCCGAAACGCGCGGCTAAATCCTCTACCTTTAAATTCTCACAATAAAAATTATTATTTTTATATTTAAACTCGTGCATTTTAATTCTTCTTTACCTTAGCAATTTCGACTTTTAATTCATTTATCTGCTTCTGCTGTTCCTTAATCGCCTCTATCAATACCGGAACTAATTTAACGTAATCGACTGCTTTAAATTTTTCAACTCCTTCCCGCACCGAGATTACTTCGGGTACAACTTTTTCTACCTCTTGAGCGATTAATCCCAATTGCCTTCCCTTATTCATCTGTATTGAATCATCTTTCCATAAAAAATTTACTCCTCGCAAAGCTAAAACTTTTTCCAATGCATTCGGTATGGTATGAATATCCTTCTTGAGTCTAATATCTGACGCGCTAACCCAATATACTTCATAATTTTCAGCTGCATTAAATATATTGGAACCATTTTGCACAATAATCCTTCCTGATTGTCTAATCGAGAATGGATTTATCCAACCAGTGCCATTCGTGACAAAAAAATCAAAACTAAATCTATCTCTAGGGTCAGGCATATCACCTCTCCTATTTTGTATAGCCCCATACTCTACTCCACCCATAGCAAAACGTAAATCATTCTCCGACGTAGAAGAGCTACTATCAAGCCTTAAGGAATAATCGGTTTCTTGCGGAACACCTATCGCGTTATCAACATTACAAAAATAACCTTTACCCTGGACCTTCAATCTATATGTATCACCTGCATTACCCGCAGGTAAAATTGCTGCACTCGTATCTGGAATCGGCCCGATACCAACATTACAGGCTTTTTTAATTGCATCGTATGTAAGGAACATGGCTTTTATCCCATTACCCGCTGCTGCTGGTAAAGCATCTTCCGTAAGGTCTCTATTTATTAAAAGGTCTCCCGTTGTTCCACTTCTTACGATAGCCCAACCATCATATGTAGTACCTACTCCACTCCATTTGTATAATTGTATCGCGATATCTCTTGCATTCGGGGTGCTCAATCTTAAAGTTGCCCGCTTATTAGAAGCAACATCTGTCCCCATTAAATGTAGCGGAGTACGCGGGTCATTGGTACCAATTCCAACGTAACCATCATCTCTGACGAATAATGATGAGGTAATACCATCACTCTTGGTTACATTCAAGGCCGCGCTGTTCTGATCAGCGCCTGAGCCTTTAACCACCAATCTCTGTAATGGATCACTAGCATTAATACCAACATAGCCACCTGAATTAATAAATAAACCTGTAGAGCCAGAAAAAAAAGT
>CAYHRM010000155.1:0-2336 GCA_964359035.1 uncultured Planctomycetales bacterium | reverse complement strand
TTGGATTATTTGATTTTAAACATTTAGTAAGTATATCTTTAATCCCAGCAGCCTCACAGATCGCACGTACCGGGCCGGCGGCAATAACCCCTGTACCTTCGCTAGCCGGCTTAAGCATTACTGAAGCCGCTCCAAACTTACCAATTACTTCATGAGGGATAGTCGAACCTTCCAAAGGAATCTTAAATAAACTTTTTTTGGCTTTAGTTAAAGATTTACGAATAGCTTCAGCCACTTCATTGGCTTTATCTAAAGCGAAACCAACCCTACCTTTAGTATCACCCACAACCACTAAAGCGCTAAAATGCAGCTTCTTTCCGCCTTTAGTTACTTTAGTAACACGATTTATACTGATAACTTTTTCAATTAAATCTGATTGCTGTCCAATGTTTAATTCACGCATAGTTTAAAACTCCATTCCACCTTTTCTTAATGCATCGGCAAAAGATTTAATCCTGCCGTGATAAAGATACCCTGCTCGATCAAAAATTACCTTACTATACCCTTTTTCTTTTGCTGTTATAGCGAAAAGTTCACCAAAAAGTACAGCCGCTTTTAAATCCCCGCCCTTAACAAATTTCTGTTTTATTGCCTTATCTTTAGTAGAAAGAGAAAATAAAACTTTACCCACGGTATCATCTATTACCTGAGCGGAAATATTCTTTAAGGAACGATGCACAACCAAGCGCGGTTTCTCTTGGGTGCCTAACATCCTCATCTTGATTCTTTTATGCCTCTTAAGCCTTAACTCTTCTTTTTTTCTCATTTTATTTACCGGTTGCTTGTGCCTTTCCCACCTTCTTCTTAACATGCTCACCAACATAACGAATCCCTTTACCCTTATAAGGTTCAGGAGGATAAAATGCGCGAATCTCAGAAGCCACTTTTCCAATTAACTCTTTATCAATTCCCTTAATCACCAACTGAGTAGGCTTAGGAGTTTCAATTTTAATATTCCCAGGAATTAAATAATTTACCGGATGTGAGAACCCTAAAGCCATATTTAATTTATCCCCGACCACCGCCGCTTTAAAACCCACTCCTTGAATCTCTAATTCCTTAGAGTAACCTTGAGTTACTCCCACAATCATATTTACAATTAGAGCACGAAATAAACCATGCAACGATTTATCAATCTTAGTATCCGCCGCCCTTTTTACCAAAAGTTGGCCATCCTTAATCTCAATACTAATCCGATCAGCTAGTTTGCGCGCAAGCTTACCTTTTGGCCCCTCTACGCAAACGGCTCCATCTTTAACTTCAATCTTCACATCTTTAGGTATTGCTACTAATTTTTTTCCAATCCTAGACATTTATTTTCCTTTACCAAATATAACCAATAACTTCGCCACCCACGCCCATCTCTCTGGCTTCCTTATCGGTAACTACACCCTTAGAAGTAGAAACAATCGCTAATCCCCTGCCACGTAAAACTGTAGGAACTTTTTTGCCTTTAACATACACCCTTAAGCCAGGCTTGGAAACACGTTTAATATTCCGAATCGCAGATTTACCCGCAATATATTTTAAATAAACTCTAACTACTCCCTGTTTTTTATCTTCAATCAACTTAAAATTATCGATATACTCGTTCTTTTTAAGAATCGCCATAATCGATTTTATATTACCAGAGGCCGGAAGATCAACCGTATCCTTCTTAATCCTGGCAGCATTACGCATAATTGTAAAAACATCTGCAATTAAATCAGTTCTAGACATTCTACCCCCAAATTGTTATAATCCACAACTTTAAAAAATTAATCTTACTTAACAGTTTCATTTAAAACCAACAGTGGCTATTTACCAGCTAGCCTTCTTAACACCAGGAATCAACCCCTGCCAAACCAACTCCCTAAAACAAATACGGCAGAGTTGAAATCTTCTTAAGTATCCACCGCTTCTCCCACAGATCGAACAACGGTTATATTTACGGGTAGAAAACTTCGGTGCCCTCTTCCATCTTGCAATTTGCGAATTCTTTGCCATTTTTTATTTTTCTTCCTTCTCTTTAAAAGGCATGCCAAGATATTTTAACAAAGCCCTAGATTGATCTGCATTCTTAGCATTTTTAATTACAAAAGTAATATCCATACCCTGAGTACGCGTAATTCTATCGTATTCAATCTCCGGAAAAATAATCTGTTCACTTAAACCCAAAGTATAATTATTGCCCTGATCAAAAGAATCCCGAGAAACTCCACGAAAATCACGAATACGTGGTAAAGAGATATTCAATAAACGATCCATAAACTCATACATCATCGCTCTTCTTAAAGTAACCTTAGCTCCCACTGCCTGGCCTTCTCTAACTTTAAAATTAGCAATAGCTTTTTTTG
>CAYHRM010000154.1:0-2383 GCA_964359035.1 uncultured Planctomycetales bacterium | reverse complement strand
CGTAATACTAATCGCCACGTCGGCAGCATCCCAAATAGAATATATTTTATCATCATAAACAAATCCCGCAGTTGTCTCCGGCCAAGAGTCGACATAATTTTTATCTTTATAAAAACCTTGCTGCGCTGCGCCTGTATCAAAATAAATTAAAATATTGCTGCTGCCAGAGTTAGCAGCTAAACCGTATTCCTCGGCCGTCAGGCCAAATGATGTTGTATAAAGACCTTCATACCAGCCTTTTTCTCCTGCTGGTACCGTAACTTCTTTTGTCTGGCCAAAAAGACTAGAACTGCCTACCTTATATATAGCATATTTAGCAGTGTGCGCCGCACTAGCGTCAACATTTTCTAAATAAGCGGTTATAGAAGCCGGGGTAAACTCCAGCGCCGTAAAAATCGAACCCCGCATCATATTTTCTAAAGGAATAGCGCTTGCACCAATACTAGTATATCCAAATTCTGGGTCAATAATTACCGGGTATGCCGCACTAGCCAACCAATTAGAATTAATCGTAATTGTTAAAACCTGCGCCGCTGTATCTATATTTAACTCTCCCCAGACCCAATTTCCATCGACATCAATAATCTTCGGCCGATAAATTTGAAATGCCTTACCGGTATTATATTTTCCATCCTTTTTACTTTCATGATACACCGCATAAGAACCTGTGACCTCCTCCGGCCGAATTATTCCTTCCGCTTTTTCTTTGTCAGTTAATGGCCCCTGATAATAAAACTTAAGGCCTTTACTTTGGATGGACAGGCTAATTACATTTGACAGCGGTTTCTCATACAACACAACCTCAAATTCAAAACCGCCATCTTGACTTAAAACAAAAGAATGGTTTTTATTTTTCTTACCCTTTACTTTAACCTCTCTTTGTTCTGTTTTATAAAAACCGGCACCAATCTTGGGAGAATCCCATCCTACTCTATCCGCCTGCAAATCCACAGACTCATCCTGCGCAGGAATATTTGCGGTATTCACCCCTACATTTAAATATGCCTCATCACCCCAACGTTTTATTTTAACCTGCGGACTAAACCTTTTGTTAGCGAAATCACCAACCTCTACCTCATCCGCCCCAAATCCTACCTTATATTTTTTATTCCCTCCGGCTAAAGCCTTATGTATTTTCATTGACTCTTTAACCGGCTTAGGCGTTAGAGACCGACTTTTTTCACTCACCGCTTTTTTAGGGCCTAAAACTAGAACCCGGCCCCGGGCAGACAGCGGGTATAAAAAAGAAAATAACACGCAGAATAATAGCAGCAAGCGTACCACCGCTCTGCCCTGTTTATTCCGGATTATCTTCTTAATCAACCATGCCATCACTTCACCTCACGCACAAATATATCACAGATCCGCCTAAACATGCAATTGCCAAACTACTTAATTTCCTTGCACAAATTACTCTATTTTTCAGCCCGCCTTACGCAAAGCTTTCAATAGTAGTGCGGGTTTAAACCCACACTACTATTAATTATTTAAAACATTTATCAACTGCTCGAAACTTCCGGGAACGGCGGCAATAATATTATTCCGGCTCCCAATTAAAAACATCGCTGGAGTACTCAATATGGCATACTCCCGCGCCACCGCGCTATTTACTCCCTCCTTAGCCTGTAAATGTTTCCACCCCGGAAGAGTTGCAATCGCGCTATCCCACTTCCCCACAGCAACTTGCGCTTCATCTAAATTAACCGCCACAATCTCCAGCTTCTTTTTATTAGCGGACTGATTATACCATTGCCTAAGCTGATCTACCAACTTCAAACAATCTATACAACTAGTTGTCCAAAATAAAAGCAGCTTATATTTAGTTTTAGGTTTCCATTGATAAAACTGAAAACTCTTACCTACATTATCACTCATCACAAAATCTGGCGCTAAGGCCCCTGAAACTAATTTCGCCATGCCTTCCAAACGCTGCATAATTTGTTGTTTTTTGGAAGTTAAGCAGCGCGGATTATTAATATGCTGCTCTAACATCTTCATTCCATCTTTTATATTATAGGTTTCATAGCCGGTGTAAAAATAATCTACCATCCAACCGTAAACCTTGGGATCGCCCTTAGATGCTTTTTCACAGGCAATACTGCCTGCTTCAGTAAGCAGTTTCTCTCGCTGCGCATCATTTTTCGCCTGCATAGCGTATGACCTTATATATCCATCCATAAACATCGCTATCTCCCGCGAACGAGTGATTAACGGATCATTGAAATCGATCTCGTCGAAATACTTTGAGATTACTTCGCTCACTTCGTTAGCTCGCAATGACAACTTATCGTCATTGCGAGGAGCTCCGCCGAAGGCGGGCGACGAAGCAATCACAAATTCCGGCATATGGTAAAATTGAAACAAACTGCTCACATACAGCTCT
>CAYHRM010000153.1:0-2412 GCA_964359035.1 uncultured Planctomycetales bacterium | reverse complement strand
TTGCAGCCGATCTTATTTTAAAAAATAATTAAACAGGAATTAGATGATTTTGGGGTCAAATTTGACTGCTGGTATTCGCAAAAGGCTTTGGCTAAAAGCGGTAAAGTCCAGAAAGCCTTTGAGCAATTAAAGCAAGCAGGATTTTTGTATGAGCAGGACGGGGCGCTTTGTTTTAAATCTACTGAGTTTGGCGATGATAAGGACCGGGTAATTATTAAGAGTGATGGCAGCCAGACATATTTGGCGCCGGATATTGCTTATCATCAAGATAAATTTGAACGTGGGTTTACGTGGTTGATTAATCTTTGGGGGCCGGATCATCACGGTTACATTAATCGGATTAAGGCTTCCATTGAGGCTCTTGGACATAAGCCGATTGATCTATCGGTGGTAATTGTCCAATTAGCGACTATTTTTAGAAATGGACAAGAGATTCAGATGTCCACGCGGCGCGGACAATATATAACTTTACGTGAAGTTTTGGATGAAGTGGGTGCGGATGCCGCTAGGTTTTTCTTTCTGATGCGCCGGACATCCAGTCATTTGGATTTTGATTTAGAGATTGCTAAAAAACAAAGCGCGGAAAATCCCGTATTTTATGTGCAGTATGCTTATGCGCGAATTTGTAGTATATTGCGCAGTAGTTCGGAGCAAATAAAAGATGATTTAGATTTGACTGTGCTTAAGGAAAAAGAAGAATTGAATTTAATTAAAAAATTGTTGGAGTTTGAAACAACGCTTAACATCTGTCGGGTTACTACTGATCCGTATATGCTGACGGTGTATCTGCAGGAGTTGGCGGAAAGTTTTCATAAATTTTATGATTTACATCGGGTTTTAGATCAGGATCAGGCATTAACCAGTGCTCGGCTGGCTTTGATTAAAGGGGTAAAAATTGTTTTATCCAGCGCTTTAGAGTTGTTAGGTATAACTCAGCCAGAGAAGATGTAAATGTCCACCCATTCCATTCTTAGAGTAGCCATCCCGAATATTTCTTTACAAAATCAATTTTTTAAAGAGTTAGGCATTTCTAGGGTATTGGCGCAAATCTTGATTAATCGTAAAATAGTTACAATTGCCGCAGCGGAAAAATTTCTTAAAAGCGCAATTAGCGATTTGTTTAGTCCGCAGTTATTTTTGGACATGCCTAAGGCGATTAGCCTGGTTAAAAAAGCGCAAGAGAATAAAGAGAAGGTTATGGTTTTTGGTGATTATGATGTGGATGGGATAACCAGTACAGTTTTACTTAAAAATACGCTTATGGGTATGGGCCTGGAGGTGTTACATCATATTCCTCACCGCATTAATGAGGGTTATGGTTTAAATCAAGAGATTGTTCGGTTTGCCAAGGAAAATCAGGTAAAGCTTATGATTACTGCTGATTGTGGGATTGTCAACCATAAAGAGATAGAGGCGCTTCGGCAGGCTAATATTGATGTGATTGTTACGGATCATCATGAGCCGCAGGATGGTCAATTGCCTGCGGCCTCTAGTATTATTAATCCTAAACTTAAGCATTCAGGTTATCCTTATAGAGAATTAGCTGGAGTCGGAGTGGCTTATAAATTCGCTCAAGCTATATCTGGTTCTTTATTAATTGATGATTTAGATCTAGTTACTTTAGGTACTATTGCGGATAGTGTGCCCTTAACTAGTGAAAATAGGATTATTGCTAAAGAGGGGTTAGCGAGGTTGCCGCAAACTAAAAGACTAGGGTTGCGTGCAATTATTGAGAATGCAGGAATTGAAAATAAAAAATTTAATTCTACTTATGTAAGTTTTATAATTGCCCCTAGGTTAAATGCCCCTGGCCGCATGAATTATGCTGAAGTGTCTTTGAAGCTCTTGATGTGTCAGGATGTTCAGGAGGCGCAGATTTTAGCTCAAGAGCTTGAGAAGTTTAATCGTCAGCGCCAGAAGATTGAAAGTAAGATTTTGGAGGAAGCTGAGGAGCTGATTAATCAGCAGATGAATTTTAAAGAGCATAAAGTTATTGTGATTGCCAAAGAAGATTGGCATCAGGGGGTTTTGGGGATTGTGGCCTCTAAGTTGGCGGATCGGTTTTACCGGCCGGCAATTGTGATTTCGATAAAAGAAGATTTATGTAAAGGGTCGGCGCGTTCAATTAAAAATTTCCATCTTTTTGATGCACTTGTGGATTCTAAGGAGCTTTTGGATAGTTTCGGTGGCCATGCTCATGCTGCTGGGCTGCTTATTACTAAAGATAATATTGATGAATTTAGAAAGAGTATTAATCGGTTAGCTAGCGATCGATTGACATTAGAGGACTTGCTTCCAAGTAAGGATATTGATGCTGAACTGTTTTTAGGTGATTTAAATGAATCATTGATTAAGGAGTTAGAGTTGTTGGAGCCTTTTGGCATGGCTAATCCGGAGCCTTTGTTTTATTCC
>CAYHRM010000152.1:0-2461 GCA_964359035.1 uncultured Planctomycetales bacterium | reverse complement strand
TCGCTCCCGGGATAAATGGGCATAAAATTTAGTTTATCCGGATTTTTCTTACGCAGGGCACGGATCTCTTCCTTGGTGGGCATTTTCCCGATAGAAAGCATAAAACTGGTTTTACCTGCTCGATTCTTTATCGGGTTGATTATAACGATTAATGTATCGTTACCTTTAATAAAAGTCAAATCTTCACTTTCTTTCCAATCGGCACTCGCGAGTTCTCTCTTATAAAATGCGGCCAATCTATTTTGATCTAAAAAAGACTCATAGACCTGATTGGATATTTTCATTCCACCAAAATCACTGCTCTCTTCTGTAATTTTGACCACATCCGCTGGTAAAGGAATAACTAATTCCGCGGCCCAAAGAATTGAGACAAAAAGACAAGCCACAAAAATTAATCCAAAAAATATTAATTTTAATTTAGAAAACATCTTTACCCCTCCCTAATTAACTATAATCATCCTGTAGTTTGACACGACTTACCATGAGCCAGTGGCGCCGACGGTGCATCCACCATCAACATCCACCATCATTAGTGCTTCCGGAGGCCCCAGCATTAACCCCACTATCCACGCTACAATTATCCAGTTGCGAGGCACTACCAGCACTTGTTAATCTGGGAGTAAATCCAACTTTAATGGTTCGCGTATCCAAATCCGCATGTGTACTATCACTAAACGCGGCTATGCCTTGAGAGTCCCCAACTATACAAGAAACACATCCCCCTCTTTGTTCAAAGGTAACATGTTTAAGGCCGGTAATCAACATATCCCCTACACCCCCGCAAGACCTAACCGAAACTACTCTTCCATGACCATAACCACCGGCAACCCCCATAGCATCTGAGATCTTTTTATTAAGAGAAATCAGCTTAGTTATCGACGGCACGCCACGAATTAATGTAGATAACCAGGTTACCGGTGCAAGCTGACTAGAAACTACGCTTCGCGCTTGCCATTCCAACGATGCGAACATCGACCATGCCCACCCCACAAGATTGCCTTCTTCATCATAACAATTACTAGCCGCAAATATGGAATCAAAATAGATTAACCATTCCCTGTCACTACCCGATTCAAGCCTACTAGTAATCTTATCTAACTGGCTGTCAAATAATGCTAAAGCAATCAAACTAAAAGGATCATACTGTTCACAGGGATTATTCAGCTTAGTCACCTCTAACTCATAAGATATGATCGATGGCACGTATACTTCCGCTGGCGGAGCCCCAATACAACTATATTCTTGCGCATATTGTGCCCCGGTTCTTAAAGCATCCTTATTTCTCGCATTCATATCCTGAATAAATCCACAAAATGTCATTTTCTGTGCTGCCTTCGTAGAAATTGTAAGATTCTTCATGCTCGTATTAATACTTCTAGCCGAAGAAATAAACACAGAGGCGGTTCTAGTTAGCGTAGCGGCGGCACTATAAAGAATAGACGCTCTGCGGGCAGCACTCCAAACCGTACAATAGGAAAGATTGGGCACCTTCCTCGCCTCATCATTAGCCGCTTCAATAGCTATCTCCGCAAAATTCATATAAATTTCGGCATTCGCTAATTGCTGATTGGAAGTAACCAACAACTGCTTAAGTGTCGTATAATAGTCATTATAAGTTTTTCTAAATGCGACCTGCTTTTGATCTAAGGTATTCAGCGCCAAAGCCCAGACAGAAGACGCCGCTAAAGCACAAGCATCCGCGGCATTATCAGTACAGGTCATACTGAGAGCGCCTCCCTTTCCCCAACCGCCAATCCGGACAGTAGCCACACCCGCACCAAGAAAAATTGCGATAATTACCAATAAAAAGGGCATAATCTGTCCTGACAAATTATGCCCTCGCTTAAAATATTTATTTTTATTATACCAGGAAAAAAACATTTTTTCCCCTTAGTTTGACCCTGGTGTTTTTGGCGGCCACACTTCAATCTTAGGGCCTAACCCTATATTTTTTGTAATATGTTGATCTATGCCTTGATTTTCAGCCGTTATCCGGCTACGGCTATAAGCTTGCTGACGTTCAATAATTCTATCCGCCCATCTTTTCCATAAACCAAGTAAAGCAAAAAGCAATACTACCAATATCGAAAACATAATCATAAACTCTAACGTTGCCTGAGCTTTAATCTTTAGATTACTCATACTCTCCTCGCGTTACCACCTTTCCCGTTATCGGATGAATATAACGCACTACGTGCCGAGCATCCAACAGCCCACCCGGAACCTCTTTATGCGTAAGCGTATTGGTATAATCAATATTTTGCCATTGTGAATTATTAACCTTACCCACGTCAGCATTACTACCTGTACCATGACTGTTCCAACGCACTCGCCCTTTAGAATTACTTAAAAATACAAGCTCTCCCGGTTCATAAGGAGCAATAATATTGGGTGCACGATAGAACTCCGCGTCCTTGCTAGAAGAATACCCAGTTCCATGCGCAGCGATAAGCTGTTTCCT
>CAYHRM010000151.1:0-2535 GCA_964359035.1 uncultured Planctomycetales bacterium | reverse complement strand
TAAAAAGAGAGGCATTACCGCGGGACGAACCCTTTGGATAACCTCTCATCGTGATACATTAGAAGTATACAATATAGAAAAATTTTGTCAAGATTTTTTTAGAAAGAGGAAGGAGATGGATTCGTGACAATTTGTCACGGGTTGAAATTATTATGAAAGAGAAGCCATTTTTGACGCCGAAACAGGAAAGGGTGCTTAATTTTATTCGTAAACGGATAGGGGAGAGGCTCCCTCCTACAATTCGGGAAATAGGAGAGGAGCTGGGGTTTAAATCTACCGGAACGGTTAGAGATTATTTAAGGGTTTTAATGCAGAAAGGCTTGGTGAGGCGAATGAATAATAAATCTAGAGCGATAGAATTAACTGAACGCGCAAGTTTTAATAAAATTCCTATAATTGGTACGATTATGGCGGGTAAGCCGAATTTGGCTTATGAAGAAATTCAGGGTTATGTAGATGCTGATGATCTGTTTCTTGGGCGCTTAGGTTTTGATGATGTTTTTGCTTTAAGGGTTAAAGGCGATAGCATGATTGATGCCGGGATCCTGGATGGCGATATTGCTGTGATTAAGAAACGTCCGCATGCGGATAATAGTGATATTGTGGCTGCGTTGTTAGATAACAATGAAGTTACTTTAAAAAGATTGCGTAGCAAAGCCGGTAAGTTTCATTTGGAAGCAGCTAATACTAATTATCCGCCAATCTTTGAAGAGTTCAAAGTAATTGGTAAATTAATTACGGTAATTAGAAAATATTAAAAACTAGATTGCTTCGCCCGCCACAGAATCAATGGCGGGCTCGCAATGACGGATTAAAATATGAATCAGAACAGTTTTAGCCCTAAAGCCCGCTGGGATAGGTTTGAGCCGGATAAAACCGGTTTTAATCCGGATGCTTTAAATGAGCGTATTGAAGTTTTTGTGCATTTTAAGCAGGCTAAGATTTTTCCCAGAAGTTTTATTTGGAATAACAAAGAATATCAAATTGAAACCATTACTTACAATTGGCAGGAACGTTTGGGCCAGGCTTTAATCAATTATTTTTCCGTGCTTTGCGCAGGCCAAATGTATCAGATTTCATTTAATAATTCCACCTTCCGCTGGCAGATTGATAAAATTATTAATTAGAAACCTGTAGCGAAGGTTTAAACCTTCGCTACAGGTTTCTATAGTTTTAATCCAATAAAATCCCGGTAAGTTTAAGTAGAAGGAAGTTAGCCATGATTTTACATATAGATATGGATGCTTTTTTTGCCTCAATTGAACAGGCAATTAATCCGCGCCTTAAAGATAAGCCTTTAATTGTTGGCTCGCGGGGTAATAAAATGCATACGGTAGTTTGCGCGGCAAGTTATGCAGCTAAGGCCTTAGGGATTCATTCCGGAATGTCCTCCCGGGAAGCTTTTAGCATTTGTCCAAAATTAGAGTTTGTGGCAGCAGATCAGGCTAAGTATATCTGGACTTCGGAGCAAATATTTCAGCTGCTTAAGGAGTATGATTTACCTTTAAATTATGCCTCAATTGATGAGTTTCAGCTGGAGCTTGCCGGCCATTTAGACCCCTTAAATTTAGCTAAAAAAATCAAAGAGCAGATTTATGCAAACTTTAACATTACTGCTTCAGTAGGGATTGCCAAAAACTGGCTTCTGGCAAAGCTGGCTTCCAAATTAAATAAGCCCAATGGCATTACTTTAATTGATGACTCTAATTTTGAGCAAGTCTTAAGGCAGACTTCACTAGATAAACTTTGTGGCATGGGTGGAAAAATCGGGGCTAATTTTATAGCTAGTGGCTTAAAAAGCTGTTGGGATTTATACCTAAACTTACCGGGATTTTTTAATACAAGTTATGATAATTCCGGTAAGTCTAATGAATTGCCCAAGTCTATTAGCCATTCATATACTTTGCCAGTAGCGCAAATAAAACCCCAGGTTATCCAGGCTTGGATCAGGCTATTATCTGAAATGGTTGCTACTCGGCTTAGAGAACAAAATTTAATTAGCGCAACAGTGCATCTTTGGTTAAACGGCCCGGAAATTGGCAATTTTGGGGCCCAAAAAACGTACCAATTAACAACTAATGACGGTTATGAAATCTACCAAAGAACTCTTAAAATAATGGCAAAATCAACCCTGAGAAATCCTAGAATTCGGGCAATCGGGGTCACCTGCAGCAGCCTTTCTAAAGGCGTCTATGAGCCTCTGCTTAGAGAAGATATCCGCAGGGAGGAGCTTATAAAGGCGCTAGACCGCATAAATAATCGCTTTGGAGAGGGGTCAATTTATCCTGCAATTACTGTTTTAACCCGCTAAATAAAATATTTCATTAGAAGCAAAAAATCCTAGGAACCTTATATAGAACCCTGCTTAGAATTGTCATGAATAAAATAACCCGGTAAGTTTAAGTAAAGAAGAAACGGCTTTTCCACAGCTCAAAAACAATATTAAAGAACACGTTGTCTCTTATAGGTTTAGGGAAAATTAGTCAAGATAGACAAGTTAACATAATATATATTATAGGAAGTAGAATTAAAGGT
>CAYHRM010000150.1:0-2567 GCA_964359035.1 uncultured Planctomycetales bacterium | reverse complement strand
TTATTAAGGATTGGTTTTATTAGACAGTGGCATTCACGTTGGTTTGCTAAACCTAAAGATTTTCCTCTGTTTATACAGCAGGATTATAAAATTAGGAAATTTATTAAGAGTAAATTTAAACAAGCGGCTATTTCTAAAATTGTTATTGAGAGATTAGCGGAAAGAATTAAAATTCGTATATTTTCGGCGCGTCCAGGAATAATTATTGGCCGGCATGGTTCAGATATCGAACGGCTGCGTTCCGATTTAAATGGTTTAGTTAAGAATGAGCTTTCTATTGATATTCAGGAGATAAATAATCCTACTTGGGATGCGCAGCTGGTGGCGGAGAATATTGCTTTACAGCAGGAAAAGAGAATTGCTTTTCGTCGGGCCGTTAAAAGAGCAATGGAACAGTCTATGCAATCTGGAGTAAAAGGTATCCGGGTAAGTTGTTCTGGCCGGCTTAATGGCGCAGAGATGGGGCGTAAGGAAACTTATAAGATGGGCAAGGTACCTCTACAAACATTACGCGCAGATATTGATTATGGTTTTGCGGAAGCTTTGACTACCTATGGCTTAATTGGAGTTAAGGTTTGGATTTATAAGGGTGATATTCTGGGTAAACATTTTATTCAGGAAGAAACTAAAAGCGCTCAGCAGCAACAGACTGGTCCTAAAGAAAACTTTAGAGCTGCTCGGCCACATTAAGATAAAGTTTTCCTTCGTAGGAGTTTGAGTTTTTTTCAAGCGCCGGAGGATGAGAAAAATGAGGAGTAAATAATGGCTTTAATGCCTAAAAGAGTTAAATATCGTAAATTACAAAAAGGCCAGAGGCGCGGGATTGCGACTACGGGTGCCACTGTAGCTTTTGGTGAATTTGGTTTAAAGTCTTTGGAAAACGGATGGATTAAAAATACCCAGATTGAAGCTGTGCGTGTTATTTTAGCGCGCCAACTGCATAAGGGTGGAAAGTTATGGATAAGAATATTTCCGGATAAATCAATTACTAAAAAACCGGCAGAAGTACGTATGGGTAAAGGTAAAGGTGATTTGGATCATTGGGTTTGCGTAATTAAAAGAGGGCGCGTGCTTTTTGAATTAGGGGGAGTTCCTCAGGAATATGCCAAAGCTTGTTTTCGCCTGGCTGCTTATAAAATTCCGCTGCGCACTAAATTTGTAACCAGGGTACATAAATAATATGAAGCCACTTGAGTTAAGAAGTTTATCTAAAGATGAGTTGTTGGAAAAAGAAAAAGGCTTGTATGTTGAATTAGCTAAGTTAAATACACAGCGTTATACAGGTAATGTAGAGAAGCCGCATAAGTTTGCACTGGTCAAAAGAGATATTGCGCGTATCAGGACAATCTTAAACGAAAAGAAAGACAAATAAGATGGGTAAGCAAAAAGAATTTACCGGCGTAGTGATTAGCGATAAAATGCAAAAAACCGTAGTGGTAAAAACTATGCATTTAACTCGGCATGCTAAATATTCTAAAACGGTTAAGCTGCATAATAAATTTAAAGCACATGATGAGAAGGGGATCGCCAAGCTTGGGGATACGGTAATGATCGTAGAAACGCGTCCTTTGTCGAAAGATAAGCATTTTATGGTTAAGCAAGTGGTTAAGAAGGCCGAAAATGTGCATATCATAAAGCCTGAGGAGATTGTATAAATGTTGCAATTACGTAGTATTCTAGATGTTGCGGATAATACGGGAGCGCGTCGGGCTTCCTTAATCTGCGTACTGGGTAAAATGGGTAGTTTTAACGCGGATATTGGAGATATTGTCCGGGTTAATATTAAGGAGTCTATCCCGGGGGCAACAGTGAAAAAAGGGGAGATGGCACGCGGAGTAATTGTGCGGACGAGGCACGATATTAGAAGAGCGGATGGTTCGATTTTGCGTTTTGACCGTAATGCGATAGTTATTATTGATGATAAAGATAATCCCAGGGGTACGCGAGTATTCGGGCCGGTTGCCCGCGAGTTAAGAGATAAAAATTTTAATAAAATAATTTCATTAGCACCTGAGGTAATTTAATGCAAAAAATTAGAAAAAATGATTTTGTTCAAATAACTAAAGGCAAGGATAAGGGCAAGCAGGGTAAAGTAATTAGTATCATTGAAGATGGTGCGCGGGCTATCGTTGAAGGCTTGAATTTATCTAAGAAACATAAACGTCAGAGCCGCCAGGATCAAAAAGGTGGAATCATTTCTATTGAGATGCCACTTTCTGTATCTAATCTTATGATTTTCTGTAAACATTGTTCAAAACCTTCGCGTGTGGGAGCAATGATCTTAAAAGACGGGACTAAAACAAGATTTTGCAAGGCTTGTAAAGAGGCGCTATAATATGAAACCTAGACTATTAGAAAAATATCGTAATGAAATTGTTCCGAAGTTAATGGCAGATTTTAAATTAAAGAATAAAATGGCCGTACAGTTTGTGGATAAGATTGTGGTGAATATGGGTATTGGCGAGGCCACACAGGATGTTAAGCTGCTAGAGAAGTCGGTTGAAGAGCTGGGTAATATTACTGGCCAGAAACCGCTGATTCGCCGGGCAAAAAAAGCTATTGCTAAT
>CAYHRM010000149.1:0-2602 GCA_964359035.1 uncultured Planctomycetales bacterium | reverse complement strand
TCAAAACATCCGGCTTAAGCGCTTTAATTAAACTTAGCGGATTATCAGCATTAAATAAAACCACAAAATCCACACTCGCCAATGCGGCGACTGTCTTTAAACGGTCAGCTTGCCCGATCACCGGACGATTTTTAGCTTTAATCTTTTTAATGGAAGAGTCGCTATTAACTGCTACGACCAGATAGTCACCATAACGACGGGCATCTTGAAGATATTTGATATGGCCATAATGCAAAATATCAAAACAGCCATTAGTAAAAACTATACGCTTGCCATTCTGCTTAAGGCGCCTAATTTTACGCGTAAGGTTAGGAAGTGAAATTATTTTTGTTCCTGGCAAAGCTCCTGCTCGATCATTTCGCATATTATATGGGCAATCGTAATGTGCGCTTCCTGAATCCTGGCGGTTATTTTAGATGGAACGACCAAAGATACATCAGCGAGTTTTACAATATCCCCTCCGTCTCCGCCACTCAAAACTACAGTTTTAATCCCCATTTTTTTAGCCTGCTTAATCCCCAAAGCTACATTTTTTGCTTTTCCGCTAGTCGATATACCTAACACTACATCATTCTTCTTACCCAGAGCTTCCAACTGCCGCGCAAAGACTACATCATAACCATAATCATTAGCCAAAGAAGTAAGTATAGATGTATTAGTAGTTAAAGCAATCGCCGCTAATGCCGAGCGATCCTTCTTAAAACGGCCAACCAATTCAGCGGCAATATGCTGGCTATCACTAGCCGAACCTCCATTACCAAAAACAATTACCTTACCGTCTTTTTTCAAGCAATCAATCATCAACTGCGCAATCTGAGCAATTTGATCAATCTGATTGCGTAAAATCTCTTCTTTAACCTGAATACTTTCTAAAAGTATATCTTTTATTCTTTCGCGCATTTTTCACCTCGAGTATTATGGATTACCCAAAAAATACTTTGGCAATATTATAAAACTCCACATCCACTGTTTTTAAAGCCTTTACCGCATCTTCAAGCGGCACATCAATGATCTGATTGCCTGCCAAAGCGACCATTTTCCCAAACTCTTTATTTATAATCAACTCAACAGCTTTTATTCCGAAGCGCGTACCTAATACACGATCAAAAGCAGTTGGTGAACCGCCTCTTTGAATGTGGCCCAATACACTGACCCGGGTCTCAAAACCTGTTCTTTTTTCAATTTGCGCGGCCAACTCCTCTCCAATACCTCCCAGCCGAACATGGCCAAAAGCGTCTAGCTTTTGTTCCTGAGTAACCATTGCGCCGTCCTTAAACTGAGCACCCTCAGAAACCACGATAATGCTAAAGGTTTTTCCTCTGGCATGTCTTTTGTTAATCACATTGCAAACTTCATCCAGGTCAATGGGAATCTCGGGAATCAAAATCATATCCGCCCCACCAGCGATGCCCGCCTCAAGAGCGATCCAGCCGGCGTGCCTACCCATAACTTCGGCCACGATAATCCGATGATGGCTTTCCGCGGTTGTATGTAAACGGTCAATACACTCCATAGCCACATTTAAAGCCGTATCAAAACCAAAGGTATAATCCGTCGCAGAGAGATCATTATCAATAGTCTTGGGGACCCCTACGATATTCGGCAGGCCGTCTTTAACCAACTTCGCCGCAACTCCCAAGGTATCTTCCCCGCCAATCGCCACCAAAGCATCCAATCCCAACTTTCTAAAATTTTCCTTAACCTTTTGCAGCTCACCTTCTTTTTTATAGGGATTAGTACGGCTCGTCCCTAAAATGGTTCCACCTTTAGGTAAAATACCCGAAACGGTATCAATATTTAAGGGCATCGTATCATTCTGAACTAAACCCTTCCAACCATTTTTAATGCCAACGATTTCATAACCTGCCAACAACGCTTTGCGCACCACTGCTCGAATAACTGGATTTAACCCCGGACAATCACCCCCACCTGTAAGAATACCAATCTTTAACATTTACTTTTCCTCCCTCAATGACTAAACCCTTCCATAACCACTAAAAGGTATTGTTGAACGATCTTCTTTCTCAAAATCTTTCTTTCTCCGGCTATCTTTTTCATCATGCGCAATTTTAGCCACATGAATCCTAATAATAATTTGCTCATCCACACCCAAAACTTCCTGGATTTTAGATTTAGTTATATCTTGAAGACGGCTAGTCAACTCTGGAATATTAGCTTCAGAGCGCAAAACTACGCGCATTTCGACAATAATACCCTTTTTATTCGCCACCACATTTGGCCTAAGCTCTTTGACCTCCGGAATTATTCCGGCTAACCGACGAATCAAATCCTCTACCGCGGAAAGCGAAATAGTTACCTGGCCACTAGAAGTAGTAAAAGCAATGGTTTTTTCTCTCTGAAACCTTCCCAAAATAATCTGCGCAAAGGAAAAACTAATTAAGATTAAAAGCAATCCCGAAAGCCCCAGCGCTAAGCGGGAATTATGGCTACTTTGAGCAAAAATAAGTAAATTATTTATATCCACCGGTAAAAGTAAATTCAGCGCAAACACGATCAACGCTAAACCAATAACCATAATCACCACAGCATAAAATACAATCCCTAAGACAGTAAAGAATCTCATTGGTTAGCCCCTTTCTAT
>CAYHRM010000148.1:0-2607 GCA_964359035.1 uncultured Planctomycetales bacterium | reverse complement strand
TAAGTCGCTCTATGAGAAAAAAGGTTATCCTAAGGATTGGATAGAAAAGCGCTTGCGTGGCTGTGGCTGGTAGAACAAGGAAAGATATTGAATGTCAATCAGGGGCAAAGGTGATCTCTAGAAGGAATTTTCTAACCCAGAAAAAAAAGAAGCAACTAAGATAGGATTTATGGGATATGAAAAAGCGGAAGCTAAAGAATAAAAAGTGTCTCAGGTGTCCGTATGACAGAAAAATATATATCTAAGGAAATGCTTGATTGTCTTAAACGGTATTGGGGGTATGCGCAGTTTCGGCCCTGGCAGGAGGATACTATTCTTGCGGTTTTGGAGGGGAGGGACAGCCTGACGGTTTTGCCTACTGGCGGAGGGAAATCCTTGTGCTTTCAGCTTCCGGCATTGCTTAAAGAAGGAATGGCGGTAGTAATTTCTCCTTTGATTTCTTTGATGAAAGACCAGGTGGATGGGTTAAAAGAAATGGGCATTGCCGCGGAATACCTTAATTCCAGCCAAAAGGAAAAAGAGCAAAGAGCGGTGATTGAGCGTATTCGGGATAGGCAGGTTAAACTTTTATATATTTCTCCGGAACGCCTGCGTGCTGAATCAACCGTGGATTTATTAAAGTCGGCATTAGTATCGTTTTTTGTAATTGATGAGGCACATTGTATCAGCCATTGGGGCCATGATTTTCGGGAAGATTATCGGAATTTGGGGTTTATCAAAGAGAATTTTTCTTTTATTAATGTCCATGCTTTTACTGCCACGGCGACTAAAGAAGTGCAGGCAGATATTCTTGGGCAATTAAAGCTTGAGCGCGCTCATATTAATATTGCTTCCGTCGATCGGCCGAATTTATTTTATCGGGTCACTCCGCGCGATAATATTGTCACGCAGATTACCGAAGTTTTAAACAGGCATAATAAAGAGGCGGGTATTATTTATTGCCTGCGCCGGGATGATGTTGATAAAATCTCAGCGCGCCTTAATCAGATGAAAGTTAAGAACCTCCCATATCATGCCGGGCTTTCTGATGAAGAGCGTCATACTAATCAGGAAAGTTTTATGCGCGAAGAAGTTAATATTATTGTGGCTACTGTTGCTTTTGGCATGGGCATTGACCGCACGGATATTCGTTTTGTGATTCACGCGGCAATGCCTAAGAGTATCGAGCATTATCACCAGGAAACCGGGCGCGCAGGACGAGATGGACTGCCTTCATATTGCTATATGTTTTATGGCGCAGGAGATTTTCGTGTTTGGAATTTTTTTCTGGAGCAATCTTCGAATAAGGATGTATTGGCGGATAAATTACAGGCAATGTATAATTTCTGCGCTCAGCCGCAATGCCGGCATAAAGTTATTGTGAATTATTTTAACCAGAGCTATGAACAGCAAAATTGCGCTCTTTGCGATTATTGTTCTAAGGAGATGGAAATGGTTGATGAGCCTTTAAAAATTGGCCAGGCGATTTTAGGTTGCGTGGAAGGCTTTGCATTTGGTAATGGACAGGGATTTGGCGCCGGGTATATTGCCAATGTTTTAAAGGGTAATATTACGGATCAGATTACGCGTTGGCATCATGAAAATGTGTTGAATTTTGGTAAGATGTCTTCGGAGTCGATTGCGTATATTCGTTATATGATTGAACAGCTCCTTGGCCAGGGGTTTTTAAAACGAGAAGGTGAATACGCGACGCTTTCTTTAACTGATTTAGGCTTCCGGCTTTTACGCGGTGAGGCAACTCTGGTTTTAGTTAAGCTCTTGGTGGCTAAGAAAAAGAAAGAAACCAGCGTCCGGCAAAAAGAAAAGAGGGCTAAGGACTGGGAGGGAGTGGACGAAGGATTATTCGAGTTGTTGCGCCAGAAAAGAGCGCAGTTAGCTCAAAAACAAGGCGTCCCGGCGTATGTTATTTTTAACGATAAATCGTTAAAAGACATGGCAGGACGGAAACCATTAACAGCTGAAGATTTTGCCGCAGTATTCGGCGTGGGTGAGCATAAACTTAAAGTCTATGCCGAAGCGTTTATAAATGTTGTTAAGCAGTATGTTGTAAGGTAATTAAAGGAGTATAGATGGCACAGACAATATATAACTACGCGTTTATTGACAGTCAGAATCTAAATCTTTCTATACGCGATCAAGGTTGGCAGGTTGATTTCAAAAGATTTAGGAAATATTTGGAAGATAAATATCATGTCAGAAAAGCGTTCATATTTATAGGTTATATTCCTACTAACTAAAGTCTTTATACTTCTTTACAGGACTATGGGTATATCTTGATTTTTAAGCCAACCTTATCTTTACCTGGTGGAAAAGTAAAGGGTAATATCGATGCGGAATTAGTGCTTCATGCGATGATAGAGTATTCTAATTATAATAAAGCGGCCATTGTTACTGGAGATGGTGATTTTCATTGTTTGATTGAATATCTTAAAAAGCAAGGTAAATTGGAGCGGTTGATTATCCCAAATCGTTATAAATTTTCTTCACTACTTAGGAAATTCGTTAAAGATATGGTCTTTATGAGCGATTTAAGGGCTAAGTTAGAGTATAAATAAAAAGAGAGGCATTACCGCGGGACGAACCCTTTGGATAACCTCTCATCGTGAT
>CAYHRM010000147.1:0-2632 GCA_964359035.1 uncultured Planctomycetales bacterium | reverse complement strand
AAAGCGAAGAACCGATAAATTGCTCGGTAAATTTGCCAAATACAGGGTGAACCGCTGCGGGCAGAAAATAGCTTAAAGGCCTTGCTGATTGCGCAAACAAATCATCGAAAGAACGATGATAGGGATTAAACGCGGAAGCAGGACTTTTTGAAGAATATAGTATCCTTTTTTTTATGACAGGAAAAAATTGAGGAAGCGATAGTATAGCCGCTATCGCTACAATAATAAAAAACTTTTTTATAAAAATAAAATGCCCGTCCTGATTAATGCCACCAGCAAAAAACATTTTCCAGTTAATGAAAAATGAATAAACAAAAAAAGCAGCTAACGCAAAAACAGTAAAGAAAGAAATAGCGTAATCCAGAGAAAAGGCTAAGAGAACAGCCCCGCACAGGAAAAAGGCTTGCCTATTATGCGGTTTTTCACGCAACATTATAATTGCAAAGCAAGACAAAGGGATGAGATAATTATATGTCAGGCTAATATGTTGCCAAGAACGGACGAATTGGTATGGAGAGAATCCGAAGGCTACTACCCCCAATAACGCTCCTGCCATGCTTCGGGTAATATAACGAATCAATGCGTAGGTTATTAAAAGGCCTAAGAAAAAATTACAGATTATTTGCAGATTATAAGTTAAAACTGGGGTGGTAAATATGCTTAGAGAATATAAAATTCCAAGATACAGGTATGAGGCGTAACCCGAGCTAAAGAGATTTAAGCCGAAAGGATAAGATATAAAATCAGTGTTTTTAAAACTCAGATGGTTGTCCCAAGAGTATTTAATACGCCAACTATCCCAAATGGTGCCATAAACTTCATCCGTAGAAGAAAATCCAGGCAGGTACTTAGTAATCCTAAAAACAAGGGGAAAAGTCATAATTGCAATAAGCAAAATAAATAATACTATTATTATGATATTTTTGCGCATGGGTACCAGCAGTTTAAAATGAATTGCATTCGACCTCCGCTATTGCATCCCAACTATAGCGATCCAATAATTCTTCACCCTTTATATTCTTGAAATCATTTTTATTAAATAACTCAATTACTCGCTCAGCTACTTTTAGATAATTATTTTTTTCAACGATAATCACTTCGTTGTTTCTATAAATATGCCTGTATGGGGGAAGGTCATAAGCAAAAGCCGGTAATCCACAGCAGACAGCCTCTAATAAAGATATTCCAAAGCTCTCGCTTAGGCTTAGGAACCAGAAACACTTACTGCTTTTCATTATGGTAAACTTTTCAATCCCAGTTTTATACCCTAAGAACTGGATATTAGATTTCAAGCCCAGCTTTTGTATTTTTTCCTGAAATTTATGTTCTGTCGTCTCATCTCCCCGACCCATGATCGCCAGTTGAAATCCAGGGTATTCCCTCTTTACTATCTCCAAAACTCTAAGCATGTCATAGATTCCTTTGGTCTCGTTGATTCTCCCGACAAATAACGCATCAATAGAATATCGTATATCCTTTACGGATTGTTTTATCGTATCTGCTTCAACGGCATTACCAGTTATTACAATACGTTCTTCGTTGAATTCCTTTTTTATCAGAAATTGTTTTAAATCCTTGGAAATAGTAAATATCATATCGGACTTTTTCAAAAAAAATAAGCTTATCTGAAAAAATAACCAAGATAGAAAACGAATAAATTTGTTGCCCGGATCATTAAGTGGTACAATGTTATCAAAAACTGTCAGCCATTTAATTTTATTATCCACATTTTTTAAACAATACGGAAAGATAATCAAGTCCAGGACAGAAGACCTTGTATAGACTATGTCAAACTCTCCTCTAAATTTATAGATGTAAGGCAAGGCGGCAATATTTCTTCTTAAAGCTTCAAAAATAAATTGAAATTTATTAGTTATTTTTTTTGTATCGGAAAACTCAACGAATTTATAACTGGTGAAAATACCCGACTGTTTTATCCTTGCCTTTAGTTCGCTATTACCAAAAAAAGTTATACTGCACTCATGATTTAACCAATAGCGGCAATTAAGCAATAAAGGAAAAATGGTGGCCTGCTCAAGAGTTATTCCATTAATTAGAATTTTCTTTACGGACATAAACTGCGTTTAACGATAGAAAATACGATTCTTTTAACAAGGCACGGATCCGCAAATAGCATCTTAGCGTAAAAGATTGCATTTCTCTTATAAGCGAGTTTAAGCATTTTAAAAATGAGCGCGGAATATTCGGCATTATCCCTGTATTCGGAGTTTAGAAAAATCCTACCCTTAAGAAGTCCAGGCTTGTTTTTTTTAAAAAGGTCAAAAAATGTCACAGAGGGAAGCTGGACGAACAATTTACCAAAATCCATTCCGGGATAAACCATCTTCATGCTCTTTGCCTCTTCCCATAACTTAGTTCCGGGATAAGGAGTTAAAATATAAACCTGAGTATTATCTAAAGGGTTGTTTTCTATAAAATCATATGTTTTCTGTAGTTCCTCCAGTGTTTCCCCGGGCGTCCCAGTAATAAATCCACTGCTCGATGTAATACTATACTTACGACAAAGCCTCACTGCGCGCTGATTATCTGAGACTGTTATCGAACCACCTTTAAGATATTGTAAAACCCTGTCCGAACCGCTTTCCAGTCCTAAAATCAATCTTTTAACATT
>CAYHRM010000146.1:0-2756 GCA_964359035.1 uncultured Planctomycetales bacterium | reverse complement strand
GCGAAACTGCTCTTCGCTCATTCCCGCCGCTGTACTAAACCAGCCAAAAAGCGTCTTACCTGCGGTCCAAGCAAATGGCCGGCCGAGCTTAGGCTCCTTATCCCCCGGCGCCTGGCCCACCAATAAAACTTTGCTTACCACCGCTTTGCCACTAACTACCGGCGGATACATGCGCCGGCACTTCCGGCACTGCCGTAGTTTCTTAACATGCATAGTAAGTTTTTTAGCGATATCTTTATTATTTTTGTAAATCTCGGTCATCAATATACTTAATACCTTAGCTAACCGGTAATTCTTATCTGGGTTATCTAGGGACATCATGCTTAATTACGAATTATGCAAAGTGTTACCAGAATTTCCATCTTCTCAATTAATATAGAAAATGACATGATCTATCAAAATAAAAAAAGCGACAGCCCCCTATGGGGATTGTCCCTTTTTACTGATGGAGTTCTTCGCCCTTCGGGGCTCAGAATGACGATAGTAGTATACTCATTTCTTCTTTTTATCTTTACCTAAAATATCCTTTAACTCCACCATAAATTGCCCTACGTCCTTAAATTGACGATAAACTGAAGCAAAGCGCACATAGGCCACATCATCAATTAATTTTAACTTCTCCATAACCAGCTCGCCAATCCGGCTAGCTGAAACCTCCCGATCACTTTTTTTCTGAATGGAATGCTCAACCTGGGTAATCACCGCCTCCATCTTCTCCACGCTCACCGGCCTTTTCTCACAAGCTCGAATAATCCCAGCTAAAATCTTTTTACGATCGAAAGCTTCCCGTCGGCCATCCTTCTTAATCACCAACAAAGAAACTTCTTCCACATATTCATAGGTAGTAAACCGCTTACCGCACTTTAAACATTCTCTTCTACGCCTGATCGCTGACTCCTCGGCGGTAGCGCGGGAATCCACAACCTTATCTTCTTTGCAACCGCAAGATGGACAGCGCATTTTATAATTTCCTTATCTTAATTTTTGCCTGCTTTAAAAAATTCATCGCCAGCTTATCCGGATAACCTTGCGCAATGACAATTTCTTTTATCCCGGCATTAATCAGCATTTTAGCGCAAATCACACACGGCTGATTAGTAGCATATAATATCGCACCCTTAACACTAATGCCGTGCAAAGATGCCTGAATAAGCGCATTCTGTTCAGCATGCAGGGCACGACATAATTCGTGACGCTCTCCTGAAGGAACTTTTAATTTTAAACGCAAGCAACCCACTTCCACGCAATGCTTTAAACCGCTGGGCGCGCCATTATAGCCAGTCGCCAAAATTCTTTTCTCCCTGACTAAAACTGCCCCCACACTACGGCGCAAACAAGTAGATCGCTTAGCCACTAACCCGGCCATCTCTAAAAAATATTCATCCCAAGTCGGACGTTTATGAATCAGGGTTTTCTTTTTCATTTTATTTTAATAGCTCCGTATATAATGGAAACTTCTTGGTTAGATCAATTACTCCTTTTCGAAGGTGTGCTAATTTTTCCTGATCCGCGGGATTTTCCAGCGCATCATTAATTAGCCCGGCAATCTGGCGCATTTCTGGCTCTTTCATTTTACGCGTGCTTACTGCCGCCGTACCCAAACGAATACCGCTAGTCACGGTCGGACTTTTTAAATCAAAAGGAATAAGATTTTTATTTACGGTAATATTAACCTCACCTAAAATTTTTGAAGCATCAGCGCCGGTCACATTCTTAGCATTCAAATCTACCAACATTAAATGCGTATCGGTACCCCCTGAAACAATACGAAAACCTTTTTTCTCTAATGAGACGGCTAACTCTACAGCATTTTTCATTAACTGCATTTGATATTGTTTAAATTCACCCGTTAAAGCCTCGCCAAAAGCTACCGCCTTAGCAGCAATCACATGCATCAATGGCCCACCTTGAATTCCGGGAAAAATCTGGCTATCAATTTTTTTAGCAAACTCTTTTTTACATAAGATAAACCCTCCACGCGGGCCGCGTAAAGTCTTATGCGTGGTTGAGCTAACAAACTCCGCATAAGGCACCGGAGATGGATGCAAACCCGCCGCCACTAAACCCGCGATGTGCGCCATATCCACAAATAAATATGCTCCTACCATATCAGCAATCTGACGGAATTTTTTAAAATCAATCGTCCGGGGATAGGCTGAAGCTCCAGCTAAAATCATCTTAGGTTTATGCAGCTTAGCTAATTCCATAATGACATCATAATCCAGGCTTTCAGTTTTCTTGTCCACGCCATAACCGACCATTTTAAAAAGCTTGCCGGAAAAATTATGCGGATGGCCATGTGTAAGATGCCCTCCGGCAGATAAATCCATCGCCAAAACCGTATCACCCGGATTAATCGCCGCAAAATATACCGCCATATTCGCCTGTGAACCGGAATGCGGTTGAACATTGACATGCTCAGCGCCAAAAATACTTTTGGCCCGCTCAATCGCTAAGCTTTCCACAATATCCACATTTTCGCACCCGCCATACCAACGTTTACCCGGGTACCCTTCAGCATATTTATTGGTTAACACCGAACCCTGCGCCTCTAAAACCGCTAAAGATGCAAAATTCTCCGAGGCAATCAACTCTAAATTATCATTCTGTCGATTTATTTCTTTTTGAATCGCTGCAAAAATCTCCGGGTCTGCCTGTTCTAAATGTTTCACTTTGCACCTCTTCCTAATTTTTCAATTAATTTTACTCTCTTTAAATGCCTACCCCCTAAAAATTTAGTATTTAGCCAGGCCAAA
>CAYHRM010000145.1:0-2786 GCA_964359035.1 uncultured Planctomycetales bacterium | reverse complement strand
TATAAAAAGATTACAGTTTTTAATTACCGCGGGTAATATTTCTAAGTTGACCTTACCGACTAAATCTACTGGCTTATTAAGCATGGCATTAATCACTACCTGTACTATTGATCGCTCTGACTCATCCCCTAAAATAAGGACCTTAACCTTGAATTCACTGATCAATTTATCCGCCAGCTGGGCGAATTTTAAACTTGGCCAATGCTTGTAAGTTGCATCCTTGCCCCAGCTACCTCCAGCTCCGGGAGCAATACCCACAACTAAATCTTTTTCCTCAATACTATGCCTAGCTAATATATCTTTAGCTGTTTCTTCACTAACCACCGGCACAACTAATTCTAAGCTCTTATCAATAGCGACTATATTTAAAAAATTCAACAGCTTTAGATAATACTCAACCGCATGTTTATCACTATAACCATCGATACTGATTTTGTGCGTTAAAAATCTACCGCGCTTTTTATAATCAAACCCGATCCGCTGCCTGATTGCGATTATTTTTGCCAATAAACTATAACGGTGATCCAGCGAAAAATCAAGGCAAATGTCAAAATGCTCTTTTTTTATCTCCCAGATTAATTTAACCGCGCTCCAGATACCCTTAAAAAATGACTCCTGATAAACCTTCTTAAGATCACCCCGCGAAAGCGCAAAAACCTTATTAACTCCAGGATTACTTTCTAGAATCGGTTTAACACGTAAGTTCGACCAATAACCGATAAAACTATCTGGATGCCGTTGCTTTAGCGCCTTAATTACCGGCGTAGTAAACAAAACATCCCCTATACCAAAAGGATTAATAATTAAAAATTTCTTCATATAAGAACTTCGGCCAAATCCAATCGGCCAGTAGCTTTCAATACATCAATAATTCTTTTACGTAGTTTAGGAGAAAAGCCTTCGAAGAAAAACTTTAATTTGCCACCTTCATTTTTATCAAGCAATGCCTTTATTATCCTGATTGCTGCTTCTTGATCTTTTTCTCTTTTATCTATATTTAATCTTTCTTTTGATATAATTAATTTGTGAAGAGCGAAAACAGCAGGGTGCGGTAAATTTACTCTAAAACCGTCAATTTCTACGTTTATAATCTTCCTGGTCAAAAGGTTAAGATACCTAAGGCTTTGCGCATTTAAACCAAGTTGCGGCAACTTGCATGGATTATTTAATCCAACACCTCTTTCGGGTACTAAAAACTCTAAACTAAGATCAGGATGCTCCAATTTCATGTAACTCTGTGGTCCGTTAAAACCTAAAATAAAACCGAGATCTTTCAATAAATTTTCTATGTCTACTTTAACTTTAATATTTAAGGGCAAAGGAACCAATAAATCTACATCTCTAGTTGTTATAGAAGTAATGTAGCTGGTTCCTAAAAAATACTCCTTATAAAGAGGGATACACCAGCTACCAATAAGAACAATATTCTTTAACACACCGACTTTATTGATTCTTCTTAAAACTTCGATAAACAGTTTATACTGGCTGTTTTCCACGTAAAGTGCTCCGTAAAAATTTAATCTGTTTATTTAGTTTACTCAAAGACTTGCGGTAACTGGCACGCTTAAGCTGCAAAGACTTACATTTTTTAACTTCATCAGATGAAAGCTTACCCTTATAATTGTATAAAAACTTGCCCTCATGCCTTTGAACTAAATAAAAATAATAATGCCCTTTTATTTTTTTACGAGCAAGGCACCCGTTAGGAAGCTTATCAAGTTCCTCTGTATATCTTTTTTTCATACGCAAAGAGTTATCCAACTCTTCAGCCAACACTCCCTTAATTAAACCTTTCATACAGCATTCTCCTGTTAACCAACACTTTAGTTAATAATATATACTGTTGGTTAACTTATGTCAATTAAAAAATCGTCATTGCGAGGCGCCAGGGGCGCCGAAGCAATCTCTACCTCTTAAAATCATCTTCAAATCTTTCAATATCATCCTCTTCCAGATACGCGCCGGTCTGCACCTCCACAATCTTTAATACAACGGTTTGTGGATTTTCTAAACGGTGCTTTCTGCCCTTAGGTATATAAATACTTTCATTGCTATGTACAAAAGAAACCTTCCCGGCGTTAGTAATTTTAGCGAGGCCGGAAACGACTACCCAATGCTCAGCACGATTTTTGTGCCTTTGCAAACTCAAACGTTTATGCGCGGCAATTTCAATGAGTTTAATCTTAAAACCTATCCCTTGCTGCAGAATAGTAAATGACCCCCAAGGCCTACGCTCAGTTAAATGCACCTGATGCTCTTTACGCTTAAGCATTTTTAACCTCTGAACCAGATGCTTCACCTCTTGAGTCCTGCTTCTATCGCAAACCAATAAAGCATCCGGCGTATCCGCAATCACCACATCCTTTAATCCAATCGTTGAAATCAAACGTTGTCCGCGGCCAAAAACACATACCCCTTTACTATCTAAATTTAAAACATCCGCAGTACCAATATTGCCTTTTTTATCTTTCGGGAATATCTCCGCCAATGCATCCCAACTACCCAAATCCGTCCAATAAAAGTTAGACGGGATAAGCGCAATGCGCTTAGAATGCTCCATAATCCCATAATCAACAGAAATCGCCTCAATCTTCGGCCAAACTCTGGCGATCTCATCTACCGAATTAATCAGCTGCAGATGGGCATAAAGTTTCGGTAAATACTGCTTAACTTCGGCCAAAAAAACGGAAGCCTTCCAAATAAACATCCCGCTATTCCAAAAGAATTTCTTATCCTTAAAATATTTCTTCGCTTGGTTTAAATCCGGTTTCTCCAGAAATTTATCA
>CAYHRM010000144.1:0-2789 GCA_964359035.1 uncultured Planctomycetales bacterium | reverse complement strand
ATCCCCGGAAGCAACCATAGCTTCCAGGCGCGCCTTAGTCTCTGGACCTTGACTATCAGAAATAAGAATACAAAATGACTGCAATTTAGCTCTGCCAATCCTTCCGCGTAACTGATGCAGTTGGCTTAAACCAAATCGCTGCGCAGATGCAATAATCATACAAGTAGCATTCGGAATGTCAATACCTACTTCCAGAATAGTAGTGGCCACTAAAAGATCCAGCTGTTTATTCTTAAATTTAAGCATAACCTCATTCTGCTCCTGAGTTTTTAATTTACCATGGATCAGGCCAAGGCGAAACTCTTTAAATTCACCATTTTTAAGTTCAGTAAACATCTTTTTGGTTCCGGCAATATCCAAAGCACTTGATTCCTCAATTACCGGATAAATAATATACCCCTGGCGGCCACAGTTAAGCTCTTCCTTAACTAAAGCATAGGCCTGGTTACTCTTTTCTTGATTAAATTGTAATGTTTTTATCGGAATACGGCCCAGCGGTAGTTCATTAATTACCGAGATATCTAAATCCCCATAAAGAGTAATGGCCAAAGTGCGCGGAATAGGTGTAGCCGTCATAATCAACACATCCGGATTACTGCCTTTCTTTGGCAAAAGTGCCCTCTGGCCAACTCCAAATTTATGCTGCTCATCAATCACAATAAAACTTAAATCTTTAAAGATTAGCTCTTCTTGCAATAGAGCGTGCGTGCCAATGACTAAGTCGATTTTTCCCTCTTTTATCTCCTGGTATATTTTTTCCTTCTGCTTATCCTGGCCAGTCAATAAAGCTAGCCGTAATTTGCGTCCATTAAAAACTAATTGCTCTAATTGGCCGGATATTTTTTCATAATGCTGCCGAGCTAATATCTCTGTCGGCGCCATAAAAGCTGCCTGATGAGCGCTTTGAATAGCCGCCAAACAAGCAATAGTAGCCACCACCGTCTTTCCTGATCCCACATCCCCCTGCAGGAGCCGCTGCATAACTTGGCTAGAAGCCATATCCGTTTTTATTTCCCCTAAAACCTTTTGTTGCGCGGCGGTGAGCCTAAAGGAGAGGTTAGAAATAAAATCATCAATTAACTGACCATTAATCAGGTGCCTGATTCCAATTTTCTCCTTACGATTTAACTTTCTTAAAACAAGTGGTAACTGGAAAAGCAAAAATTCTTCAAAACTTATACGTGTATGCGCCTGTTTCTGTAAAAATAAATCTTGCGGAAAATGTATATTCAATAAACTTTGCGCCAGATTAAGCAGGCTATGGCGGCTGCGTAAATCAAAAGGCAACGGATCATTAATTTTAGGCAAAAATTCATCTAAAGCATTTTTAATTAAACGACGTAAACTACGCTGGCTGAACCCTTGCGGTAAAGTATAAACGGGGACAATCCGGCCGACATTTAAAGAGTCATCGTCCTGGCGATCCAAAAACTCAAATTCCGGATTATTCATCTGCAACTTATTATTATAGCGCTCAACTTTTCCATAAAGAATTACAAAGGCCCCCACTTTCAGATACTCTTTAAGATATGGCTGATTAAACCAAATACAAGCTAACTTGCCGGTACTATCTCCCACCGCAGCTTCAGTGATACTAAATGCTCGCCTGCGCCAAGAGTTACGCTGGCCTCCGGCTAAAACTTGAGCTTTAATAGTGTAAATTTGGCCTTCTTTAAGCTCAGAAATTTTGGCAAAATTCGTACGATCTTCATAACGACGCGGGAAATAATACAACAACTCTTCAATAGTATTCACGCCTCTGGCAGAAAAACTTTTTGCGCGCTTCGGCCCGATTCCTTTAAGATATTGGATAAAAGTAGTTTGCATAACAGAGTTATTATACTATAAAATTATTTTTTTGGGGGACTTGAAATTTAAATATTTATATGGCATACTTAGCCTGTAAGTGAGATTAGTTAACACAACAAGGAGGCTAGAAACGATAGCGAAGGCTATTAGGCCTATCACCTACAAGAAAACCCCGGTAACATGCGGGGCTTTTTTGTTTATATGAGTATAATATCTTCTATTTTAAATTGGAGCCAGAAAGAAGTTCCCTAGCTCCATGCTTATCTTGAATATAGACTTCCGGAACAAATTCCATAGAATCAGGAATAAGGTTAGCGATAACCTTATTTAGGCGAGATTGCTGAGTTTCATTTTGCAGGTCAAAGATAGGATTCTGGCTAAGATCATTTAATAAAAGAATAACCGGCTGATGTGAAAATGTAAAATCCTTTAAAAGCTGCTTGACCAAAAGATCTAAATAATCGGGCTTATCTTTAAACACGTTCACCGCAGTTTTAAAAGCAATCTTTCCCCACTCAAAATCCACGGTTTTCTGAATAAGCGCGTAAGCGGAAGAATACTTAACCATTTTAATTTGCCCAGGCGCTAACTTACTGGCCACATTCACAATCACAGCGGATAGCTCCGCATGCTTAAAAGTTTTAATTTCTTTGTGTATATCAATGGTTAATAAATCAAAAATATAAGCGCCGTGTACGCTAGAGGTAGCGCTGATTGTACTGCGCTTTATAAAATCCTCTATCGCATCCCAAAGGATTTTCTCATCACTCCGGATAAAATTTAATGACAAAATGGTACAAGCCTGATTCTCGCGCACCGCTTTATATTGACGCAGTTTTTCCTCATCATGCCCAACATATGAAATTTCATCAAAAAGCGGCATATGCTGAAAAAGATTAGAGTTTTGAAATCCGTAATTAATTAAATCCATAATTTAATTTATTTTTTACCAAAGGCTTCCTGAATAATCTTTTCTACCT
>CAYHRM010000143.1:1715-2822 GCA_964359035.1 uncultured Planctomycetales bacterium | reverse complement strand
TTACCGATATGAAACAAATTGGTGAACGTACGATTTGGATGGATTGCGATGTTATTCAAGGCGATGGAGGCACGCGTACTGCGGCGATTACCGGTAGTTTTATTGCCTTAGTTGATGCTTTGGCTAAGCTTAAAAAAGATGGAAAGATTAGTAAGGTGCCGATTCAGGATTATATTGCTGCTACCAGCGTAGGCATTTTTAATGATACATTGATTTTAGATTTATGTTATGAAGAAGATTCAAAAGCCGAAGTGGATATGAATGTAATCATGACCGGAGTCGGGGAATTTATTGAGATTCAGGGCACTGCTGAGCGCAAACCTTTTTCTAAAGAAAAAATGGATTTGATGTTGGATTTAGCTAAAAAAGGGATTCAGGAGCTTTTTTCGATGCAAAGAAAATTAGTTGGGGATATATTGTTATAATGAAGCAGCTGGTTGTAGCGACAAAAAATAAAAAAAAGTTATCTGAGATAAAAGCTATTTTAAAAGGCATGAATTTGAAACTACTTGCTTTGCATGCCTATAAAAATGTTCCGCAGATTGTGGAAAACGGTAAAACTTTTAAAGAGAATGCCATTAAAAAAGCGGTGAAGTTGGCGCGTTTTACGGGTGAACTTTGTTTGGGTGAGGATTCAGGATTATGTGTTGAGGCTTTAGACGGTGCGCCGGGAATTTATTCGGCGCGTTTCTCAGGGAGAGATAAGAGCGATCTTAAAAATAATCTTAAGTTATTGAGATTATTAAAAGATCTACCGGCTAGTAGAAGAAAAGCGCATTATGTTTGCGCGGTGGCGTTGGCTGATAAGGGTGGGTTGTTGGGAGTAGTTCAGGGGCAATGCAATGGATTGATTGCCTTAGAACCTAAAGGTAGTGCAGGCTTTGGTTATGACCCGCTATTTTATATCCCTAAATATAAAAAGACTTTTGCTCAGTTGGGAGAAAAAATTAAACATAAAATGAGTCATCGATATTTCGCTTTGCAGAAGGCCAAGCGGATCATCGAGAAATATATTGGCAAGTAAGTAGTGAATTGATATAATCAAAGTTTGCAACGGGGAGTGGCTCAGTTTGGCTAGAGCGTCCGCCATTAAAGCATCGGCGGACG
>CAYHRM010000143.1:0-1615 GCA_964359035.1 uncultured Planctomycetales bacterium | reverse complement strand
AAAAACTTATGTTCTTTTAGGGAATAACGGGGAGTGGCTCAGTTTGGCTAGAGCGTCCGCCATTAAAGCATCGGCGGACGCCCGCCAAAGCACTAGTGGCGGGCGCCTGCTTCGAATAATATATGATGTTTGTATATGTTTTAAGAAGCGAAAAAGATAAAAGTTTTTATATAGGTTCTACTAAGAATGTAGAGCAGAGATTAAATGGTCATAATAGAGGACAGAGTTTATCTACAAGACTAAAGAGACCATGGGTATTAGCTAGAGTTGAAGAATATGATAGTGATTCTTTAGCATTAAAACGTGAAAAGTTTTTGAAAAGTGCTAAAGGAAGAGTGGTCGTAAAAAACTTATGTTCTTTTAGGGAATAACGGGGAGTGGCTCAGTTTGGCTAGAGCGCTTGCTTTGGGAGCAAGAGGTCGTGAGTTCAAGTCTCACCTCCCCGACATTTGATAATTAATTTTGCGCCTGTAGCTCAATTGGATAGAGCACCTGCCTTTCAATGAGCGCTTAACTTACGAGCACAAAGTGCGAGTAAGTTAATGCGCGAATTGATCCCGAGCCAGCGCAGAAAATTTCGTAAGAAATTTTCAAGCGTTTGGCGAGGGACCAGCATTGGGAGCCTTCATAGGGAAATGAACTTATGAAGTGCATGCTGCTAAATCGGTGGACACCCTAATGGGGCAATACCGAGCTATCTGTAGAGTTTCACAGAGAGTGTAGAGACTTTACACAGCAGGGCTGAAAATGCCCAAGATAAAGTCCAGACCGCAACAAAAGTAATTGGCCGGAGTAATCCGGTGCGGTAAGCTAAGCCGGTTGTTGGCCGTTCGATTCGGCCCAGGCGCATTAAATTTATGAAAGACTGGAAAAAATTATTTAGGATTATTGCTATTGTAGTTATTAGTTTTAGCCTGGTTTATATATTTATTTTATTGGCTGCTAAAACTATAATTGCCAATAAAATTCAAAAAGCAATTGGGTTAAAAACAACGATCAGCAAACTTAGTATTCTGCCTCCGTTTAATATTGAAGTAAGGGGGATTGAGGTTGCTGGCTTGATAAAAGCCGATCGTGTTCATTTAGCGCCAAGTATGGTTAGCCTTTTATTTGGTAAGTTTGCTTTTAATAAGATAGTGATTAGTAATCCGGAAGTTACTTATCAGCGTAATCCTCCGGTTGAACCGGTTAAGGATATCCGCGCCCCGGTTATGGAAAGTCAAGATTCATCGGTTGTTCCTGTTGCTACGCAGAGTAAAAATTTTCCTGTAATTATAAAAAGTTTAAAAATTTATTCTGGAAGATTGAATTTTATTGATGCTACGGCAGCTAGCGGAAAAATAAGCGTTACAATTAAGGATATAAATTTCTATATTACTAATCTATCTACTTTTGGTACAAAAGATATAAGCAATTTTGATTTAAAGGGCAACCTGTCCTGGAATACCGGAGAGCCGGACGGTAAAATCTTAGTGCAAGGTTGGGTGGATTTGTATAAAAAAGATATGTTGGCTACTTTGAAAATTGAAAATATTGACGCCATTGTTTTTTATCCTTATTATTCGACTTGGGTTAATCTTGAAAAAGCGCGCATCCAACAAGCTAAACTGAATTT
>CAYHRM010000142.1:0-2855 GCA_964359035.1 uncultured Planctomycetales bacterium | reverse complement strand
ATGCTGCTTATTTTACACCGGCGGATTCAGCAGCGATTGTAAAATTCATTTCGGCAGGCCAGGCAGAAGGATTAATGCGTAAAAATATTAGCTCAGAAAGTTTAAAAAGAAATTTTTTTCTCCCGGCTAATACCAAAATGACTAATATTTCAGACGAAGAAAGTGTTGATATTTTAAATGAACTTAAAGATTTTAAGTTAGTGGGGATAATTTGGTCACAGAATCCGGAAGTAATGATTGAAAATGCCAAAGTCGCGCGGACATACACCTTAAAGAAGGGTGAGTCTTTTAATGAGCAGTTTAAAATTAAGGAAATTTCGCGTAATTCTGCAACTTTAGAAGTAAGCGTAGATTCAGGCATACAGGAATACGTGTTAAGATGAGAAAAATGCGTCATTGCGAGGAGCGTAGCGATTGCTTCGTCCGTCATTGCGAGGCTGACAAAGTCAGCCGAAGCAAACTCGCTTTTGTGATTGCTTCGCTCACTGCGTTCGCTCGTAATGACAGGGTTTTTTTATGTCTGTTTTTTGTTTTGTTCTTTACAAGATTAGTTCTAGCTGAGGATGTTGTTTCTTCGGTTGTTATGAAACCTGAGTCAAACGCAGAATTTGGTAGTAAAATTTCTTTGGATCTTAAAGGGGTAGATATCAATGAACTTTTTAAACTGCTCTCTGCTAAAAGCGGAATTACTATTGTGAGCACCCCGGAGGTTAAGGGCGGGGTGACCATACTTATAGATAATTTAAGTTTTATGGATGCTCTGGATGTAATTGTAACTTTACGGAATTTGGCTTATGAACGTAAAGGCAATGTGGTTAAAGTAATGACTGCCGCTGAATATGAGAAACTCTATGGGAAGAAATATTCTGAACATAAAGAAACGCGTACCTTTAAATTAGCTTATGCTAAGCCGGCCAATGTTTTGAATGTTATCAACTCTTTAAAATCAGATGTGGGTAAAATAATTTCTGATGAATCAACCGGAACAATTATTGTCATGGATACTCCACAATCCACCGCGGTGATTGCGGAGGCGATTAATGAATTGGATCAACCTTTAGATACGGTAGTTTTTGATGTTAATTATGCTAAGTTTGCGGATATTAAAAGTTTTTTAAACGATTTAATCACTCCGGGCGTGGGCCAGATTATTGTTGATGAGCGCAGCTCAAAAGTAATGGTTTATGATTTGCCCCAGCGTTTGGTGCGAATTAAGAAATTAATGAGTGAGTTTGATGAGCAAAGCCGGCAGGTATTAATTACGGGTGAGATTATTGAGGTTTTTGTGGATGATAAATTTCAAAGCGGGATTGAATGGGATAAAATTTTTAAATCTGTAAGTATGGATGATCTCGATTTTGTGGGAAAATTTCCGGTAAATCCGGCACTCTCTAGTTATGGAAAGATCAGCGTGGGGACACTGGCCAGCAGTAGCTATAGTTTGGTTATAAATATGTTAAGTGAATATGGGGAATCGCGGGTGCTTACTCGTCCTAGGTTGGTAGCGGTAAATAAAGAGGAAGCTAAAATTTTGGTGGGTACCCGGGAAGCCTATGTTACCTCTAGCCAGAGCCAGGGCGAGTCAACGACGATTACGGCAGAAAGTGTGCAGTTTATTGACGTGGGTTTGAAATTGGTGGTTGTGCCGACAATCGGTGCGGATGGTTTTATTACCATGAAAATTAAACCGGAGGTCAGCTCTGTGAAAGATACTTTAACTACTGAAGCGGGTTCAGTGATTCCGATTGTGCAGACATCTCAATCGGAGACGGTAGTTAAGGTTAAGGATGGCCGCACTTTGATTATTGCCGGTTTATTTAAACAGGAAGATACAAGTGATAATAATGGATTACCGAAATTATCGCGGATACCGGTTTTGGGGTTTTTGTTTGGTAATAAAACCAAAGAAAGCAAAAGAACAGAATTAGTTATATTTATTACGCCGACGATTATAACCGGAGCCACTAATATTGGCCGTGAGGTAAAAGATGAAATTAAATAATGAATCTAATGTCATTGCGAGGAGCGTAGCGATTGCTTCGTCCGTCATTGCGAGGCTGACAAAGTCAGCCGAAGCAATCTCAATGACAGGCTCGCAACAGGCTGCGCAATCCAAATCGAGATTGCTTTGGGCACGGCGTGCCCTCGCAATGACGGTTATTTTAACAGTTTTAATTAATCCGCTGGGTGTATATTCTGCCCAGGAAAATCCCAAGGTTCAGGAAACGGCTAACGATAAAATTTCATTATATCTAAAAAATGTGGATATCGTTGAGTTGTTGCGGATTATTTCTTTAAAAACTGGTAAGACGATTGTTCCGAGTAAGGAGATCACTGGTAGGATTACGATATATTTAAGTAATGTGGCGTTTAATGATGTGCTGGATATTATTCTTTTAACCCAGGGGTTGGCGGTAAATCGTAAAGATAATGTTTATTATGTGATGAGTGAAACAGAATACCGGAAAAATTTTGGCCGGGATTATATTGATCAAAGAAAAATTCAGATCGTGAAATTAACCTACGCCAAACCAGCGCTGATTTTTACTGCCTTAGGCCAATTAAAATCTGACGTGGGAAAAATTGTGGTCGATGAAGGCACTGGTACGGTAATTTTGATTGATATTCCGGAGAAGCTAGAGTTATTAAGTAAAATGATTCAAGAGCTGGACCGGCCATTAGCCACAACGGTTTATGATCTTAATTATATTAAAGCGGCGGACGCTAAAGCGCAGCTTGGCGCGGCGATTACCACGGGAACAGGTGAGGTAATTATTGATGAGCGTAGTGGAAAAGCGATTGTGTCGGATTTACCACAGAAGATGCAAAGAATTAATATGTTAGTCCGTGAGCTC
>CAYHRM010000141.1:0-2868 GCA_964359035.1 uncultured Planctomycetales bacterium | reverse complement strand
TGCTTCAGGAGGTGTGGGTGATTTAAGTGATTTAACCAGGTTGAATAAACTTAAAAAACAGGGATTGTCTGGAGTCATAATTGGTAAGGCTTTGTACGAAGGTAAATTTACTTTGGCGGAAGCGTTTAAACTAATGAAAGGGGAGGAAAGATGACAAAGAAGGCTTGGTATTTAGGGTTAGTAGTCGTGGGTATTTTTGCTTTGAGTGGTTGTATGACGATGAATAAGAATGATGAGATGTTAAACCAAGGATTACGCAATAAAGTTTTGGCCCTAGAGACGCAATTAAGTGAAAAAGATATTGAGTTAAATAATTTAAAGGAATCAATGGTAAAGACGGACCAGGGAGCTAATCTTGGCGTTCAGGATACCGGACGCGTTAATGCAAAACAAATTCAGACCGCTTTAAAGAACGCTGGTTATTTTCAGAATGTTGTTGATGGAAAAATGGGTAAAAAGACGCGTTTAGCTGTAAGAGAGTTTCAGAAAGCTAATAATCTTCCCGTTGATGGTAAGGTTGGTAAGAATACCTGGGCAGTTTTAAAGGAATATTTAGAGAAAAAAGTTAAATAATTAGTTAGTCGGGGAGGTTTACCTGCTTGTTGGCAGGTAGAAACTTTTCTACTATTTCAATTTCATGTTAAGTAAACGCATTATTCCTTGCTTAGATATCAAAGAAGGCCGCGTAGTTAAGGGGGTAAAATTCCTCCAACTACGTGATGCTGGCGATCCAGTAGAGGTAGCCAAAGCCTATGATGAGCAAGGTGCGGATGAGCTAGTATTTTTAGATATTACTGCTAGTTTTGAAAATAGAAAAACTTTAGTGGAGTTGGTGGAAAAAATTGCCGGAAATATTTTTATGCCCTTTACGGTGGGCGGGGGCATCGGAGAAATTGGCGATATTCGCAATCTTTTAAATGCCGGAGCGGAAAAGGTTTCCGTTAATACTCAGGCCGTAAAATTCCCGGAGTTAATTAGTACAGCGGCGAAAAGATTTGGCAGCCAGTGTATCGTTGTGGCGATCGATGCGAAAAGGCAAGCTGACCACTGGGAGGTGTTTATTAATGGCGGCCGTACGCCTACGGGGATTGATGCTTTGGTTTGGGCAGAGAAGGTTGCTAGGTTAGGTGCCGGGGAGATTCTTCTAACAAGTATGGATCGCGATGGAACCAAAGATGGTTATGATTTAGAGTTGACGCGGGCGGTTACTCAAAAAGTAAATATTCCGGTGATTGCCTCTGGTGGGGCAGGGTGTTTAGAGGATTTTTATAATGTTTTTGCTAAGGCGAATGCGGATGCGGCTTTAGTGGCCTCGCTTTTTCATTATCAGGAGTTTAGTGTTGGACAGGTAAAGAGTTATTTAAAAGAAAAGAAAGTGGCGGTAAGAATATGAAGAAAGTAATATTTAAGTTGGCCAGTTTAAAATTTGATCAGAATGGGTTGATCGCGGCGATTGTTCAGGATTATAAGAATAATGAAGTATTGATGTTGGCCTATATGAATAAGGAATCGCTGCGACGTACCTTGAAATTAGGAAAAACTTGTTTTTGGTCGCGTTCAAGAAAAGAGTATTGGGTTAAGGGCCTAACTAGCGGGCATTTTCAATTTGTTAAATCCTTGGCATATGATTGCGATTTGGATGCGCTTTTAATTAAGGTTCGTCAGGTGGGTAAAGCATGTCATACGGGTAATCGTTCATGTTTTTATAGGAAAATAATGTAATATATTATGTATAAACCAGATTTAAAAGAATTTTTAAGGTTAAGCAAAAAGGGGAATGTTATTCCGGTTTACAAAGAGATAGATGCCGATTTAGATACTCCGGTTTCTGTTTTTTTAAAAATCAAAAAAGGTGATTATTCTTTTCTTTTGGAATCAGTGGAAGGCCAGGAAAAGATCGCGCGCTATTCATTTTTGGGTACAAATCCTAGCCTGATTTTTAAAAGCCGGGGAAAAAATATAGAAATTATTTATCCTGAGAAGAATCAAAAGAAAAGTTTTGTTACGCCAGGCTCGCCCTTAGATGAAATTAAAAAAATAATGCGGGGTTTTCGTAGTGTTGAGGTAGCGGGTTTGCCGCGTTTTTATGGCGGTTTGGTGGGCTACATTGGATATGATACAGTGAGGTTCTTTGAAGAGATTCCGGATAAAAATAAAGATCAGTTAAAGATTCCGGATACACTTTTAATTTTAACGGATACGCTTTTGATTTTTGACCGGCTTAATCATACAATTAAAATTTTAAGCAATGTTATTTTACCAAAGAATTCTTTCTTGCTTAAGAAAAAACAACTTTATGCAAAGGCAATTAAAAAAATCGAAGAGATTTATAGTAATTTTAATAAGTTTATTATTTTGCCAGAAAATAAAAGTCAATTTGGCCAGGAGCGCGTAACGAGTAATCTTAAGCAGTCAGAATTTGTGCGAATGGTTAAACAGGCTCAAACCTATATTAAGCGAGGCGATATTATTCAAGTGGTTTTATCGCAGCGTTTTAAGGTGAAGACGCAAAAAAATGATTTTGCGATCTATCGGGCCTTACGCAGCCTTAATCCTTCGCCGTATATGTATTATTTAAAATTTAAAGATTTTTCTATTGTCGGCTCAAGTCCTGAGATGTTGGTACGCTGTGAGAATGGTTTAGTTCAGAGCCGTCCGATTGCCGGTACACGCAGGCGCGGGAAAAATCAAGAACAGGATTTTGCTTTAGAAAAAGAGCTTCTTAATGATGAAAAGGAAAGAGCCGAGCATCTGATGTTAGTAGATTTAGGCAGGAATGATTTAGGCCGCATTAGTAAATTAGGCCAGGTTAAGGTTGATGATTTTATGCGAGTTGAAAAATATTCTCATGTCATGCATTTAGTCAGT
>CAYHRM010000140.1:0-2883 GCA_964359035.1 uncultured Planctomycetales bacterium | reverse complement strand
TATGTTAAAGAACAATATTTATACCCTGCAAAATTTAAATTATGACACAGTCTGATTAAGACATTCTGTAGTTAGATTGTAAAGCTTGCCTTTAAATGGATAAATAGGCGAAGTCAGAAGAAAAGCTATAACTGGATGCAATTTAATCGTGTGTTACAGTTTAACCCGTTGCCTAAACAAAAGATATGTTATAAACTTTATACCCTCTCGTCGTATATATATAGGACGCATTATTGAAGAGCCGAATGTAGGAAATCCACAAGTTCGGTTCTGTGAGGGGGCATTACATAACTAAAAAGGTTATAAAAGATGTCTACTCGACAAAATAGGAATTTTAACATTTTAGTTACCGGCGGAGCAGGATATATAGGATCGGTCCTTGTTCCTGAGCTTTTGAATCTGGGGCATAAGGTTACTGTCCTGGATAATTTTATGTACCGACAGGATTCATTAATTCCTTGTGCGGCGTTCGATAATTTTGAGGCGGTTAACGCCGATGCTCGTGATGAAGAGGTTTTAAAGCCTTTAGTAAAAAATGCCGATTATATTTTTCCTTTAGCGGCATTGGTAGGCGAGACACAGTGCAACAAGGATAAAACAGGAGCGGTAACCATAAACCGAGATGCCATAGCTTCTCTGGTGAAACTCGTTTCTAGTGAACAGAAGATAATTATACCTACAACGAATAGTGGTTATGGTATCGGCCAGAAGGGTGTTTATTGTACAGAAGAGACACCTTTAAATCCAATCTCTTTTTATGGAAAGACTAAGGTGGAAGCGGAGAAGATGGTCATTGACAGGGGAAATTCCGTTAGCCTGAGATTAGCTACTGTTTTCGGTTTGTCTCCGAGAATGAGAATAGACTTATTGGTTAATGATTTTGTTTACCGCGCAGTTAAAGACCGTTATCTGGTTGTTTTTGAGGGGCACTTTAAAAGAAACTACATTCATATACGAGATGTGTCCAGGGCGTTTATCCACGTGATGGATAAGTTTGAGTCAATGAAAAATGAGGTTTATAACGTAGGTTTATCCACCGCGAATCTTTCAAAGCTAGAGCTATGCGCTAAGATCGAGGAGCATATCCCTAACTTTGTGTATGTAGAGGCGCCTATAGGTAATGACCCGGATAAGCGAGATTATATTGTCTCGAATGCAAAGATTGAATTAACCGGTTTTAAACCGCTTAATTCCCTTGAGTCAGGGATAAAAGAGTTGATCAAGGGGTATAGAATGATCTCTAATAATATATATGGCAATGTCTAACGAAGTGCTTTTAAATTTTTTAAAAAATAAAGCTCAATGGGTAAAGCGGGAAACTTTTAATATCCACAGGATAGCCCAGGAGACAAGGCTTGCCTCTTCGTTATCGGTAGTAGAGATATTTACGGTTTTGTATTACGGTCGCGTCCTTCAGTTTAACCCTAAAAATATCTCCTGGTATAAGAGAGACAGGTTTATCGTCAGCAAGGGGCATGGCGCGGTTTCTTTGTATCCCATATTGGCGGACCTGGGATTTTTCTCAAAGAGTAAATTAGATAATGTCTGTAAACAGGGTTCATTACTGGGAGGCATACCTGATCCGGCGGTAGCAGGGTTTGAAACCGTTAATGGGTCTCTGGGGCACGGGTTAGGCGTTGCCTGTGGCATGGCATTGGCTTTAAAGCGTAAGAAAAGAAAAGAAAAAGTTTTTGTTTTACTAGGTGACGGTGAATTATATGAAGGTTCGGTGTGGGAGGCTTTTATGTTTGCTTCCCATCACCGCTTGGATAATCTCATCGCCATAATAGATTATAACAAAATTTGCATGCTTGATTATTGCAAAAATATTATAAATATGGAACCGCTGGCACAAAAGTTTAAAGCTTTTGGATGGCAAGTTATGTCGGTAGATGGCCATGACATTAGAGGTTTGTATAATTCTTTTAAAAAATTAAAAAATGCGATAGGCCGGCCGAAGGTTTTAATCGCTGATACCGTGAAAGGAAAAGGGGCGTTGCCATTGGAAAATAACCCTTTATGCCATATAAGAAATTTGAACAAACAGGAAATTGACGATGCGATCTTGCGTTTGGGGTAGTTTTTAATATGCTTAAAGTCTTATTTGTTGATTTATTCAAAAACCTTTATGATCAGCATGGGATTTATTCCTTGTCTGCGGTACTTAAGGAAAAGGGGATTAAGGCAGGCTTTATCAGCGAAAATAATTTTAATCGTGCATTGCGTAAGGTAATCGGAATTAAGCCGGATTTATTGTTATATTCGTCTTTTTCCGCATCATTGTCAGTTTTTGCCAAATTTGACGCTATCGTTAAGAAAGCAATCCATGTAAAATCTTTAATCGGAGGCCCGGGCCCCACATTCGATAGAGAATTTATTCAGGGGTCATCTATCGATGCCGCTTGCATAGGGGAAGGAGAAATTGCCCTGGTGAATTTTATAAATTCCGGATTGCGGGCAGAAAAAAACATTTTCTTAAGAGGTGATGTTGTTCCATCTGAGTTTTATCAATTCGCGGATTTAAATAAGCTTCCGTTTCCAGACAGAGATATTGTTTATAAGGTAGATGTTCTTTTAAGGGATATGCCCTCAAAGCAGTTTTTATCCGGCAGAGGATGCCCGTATGACTGCGCGTATTGTTTTAACCATAAATTTAATGAGCTTTTTAAAAGCTACGGACAGACAGTGCGTAAAAAAACTGTTAGTTACCTGTTAGAAGAAATTAGAACTGTTAGAAATAAATACCCTCTGAAGAATGTTGTTTTTAATGATGATACCTTTATTATCGATAAAAAATGGTTTTTAGAGTTTTCCTTTCGGTTTCCGAAAGAATTTGATCTTACTTATACCTGTAATATTCGGGCGAATTTAGTCGACGAGGAA
>CAYHRM010000139.1:0-2905 GCA_964359035.1 uncultured Planctomycetales bacterium | reverse complement strand
GACTTTAAAAATTTAGTTGGTGTTGATGCCTGGCAGGAGATTCAGAGTAATTTTTCTGCCGTCACACAGATTCCCATGCGCACCGTAGATTTAAACGGCATGCCCTTGACGGAGTTCAGCGGGGCACCGCAACTTTGCTCTAAATATTTAAACGGGTCACCACGCTTAATCAAAGAATGCACCAATTGTTTACCCTCATTTTTAGGCGGCAAAGAAACAACCGACAAAAACTTAAGCTACAGCTGCCTATTAGGCTTGCGCAATTTTGTAGCGACCTTAAGAAATGATGAACAGGCTCCGCTGGCTTATGTCATCATTGGGCCGGTCGTTTTAATTAATTATAAACCAATATCAGAATACGCCAAGTCCGCGGAATATTTTAATTTAAATCTTAATGAATTATACAGTGCGATTACGGATATAAAACTTTCTTCATTTAATTCTATGCTCTCGGTAGTGGAATTAATTGAAGATGTCGGTAATTATTTAATTAAAGCTGCCTACAAAACCCTAACTACGCAAGTAGAAGCTAATTCCATAAATCTGGTTAAGCTGAATCGACTGCTAAAGGTTTTTTTAGATGTGGCTTTTCAGGTCACGGGCGCAGATGCCGGGTCAATCATGCTTTTGGACAAAGCCAAAGAGGAGCTATCCATTTTTACTTCCCGGGGCATAGATGATGACATTATCAAGAATGCCCGGATTAAATTTGGAGAGGGGATCTCTGGTACCGTAGCCAAAGAAAAAACATCTCTTTTAATTAATGATCGATTCGACAATAATCGCATTAAAAATTATCTTACCCGCCCAAGCCTTAAATCTTCCATGGTTCTACCGCTCAAACTTAAAGAAAATACCTTAGGAGTGGTCAACCTTAGCACTTCCCGAAACTCTGCAATTACCTTCAGTACCAATGATTTAAAAATTATGGATCAATTGGTAGATCTAGTCGCCCTCGCACTTCATTAATAATCCGGTTAATAATGGGACCGTTTCTATTTTTTAAATTTAAAAAATAGAAACGGTCCCATTATTACATTATTAACGAATGCGACGAAAGGCAGTGGAAGGGATTTTAAACTCGTCACGATACTTAGCCACAGTACGGCGGGCAGCTTTGAGGTTAAACCTTTCCGAAAGCAGCTTAGTAATATCCTCATCACTTAAAGGGTGTTTTTTATCTTCCTGCTCAATAAGCTCCTTAATTGTTTTTTTAATATAATTTACAGATACTGCCTGGCCATTACCATCATTAATTTTAGTTGTAAAAAGATCTTTTAAAGCGACTGTCCCGCAAGGGGTATCAATATACTTATTCATCACCGTTCGACAAACCGTAGTTTCGTGAATATCCAATTGTTTAGCCAATTCCGCAAAAGTTAAAGGCTTAAGAAATGAAAGATCTTCCCGAATAGCATCCTGCTGAATTTCTACCAGTTTTTCGGCCACCCTTCTTAAAGTTGTCGTTCTTTTTCCCACTGCCCGTAACAATTCCTGGGCTGCGCACATTTTATTTTCAATGAATTCCCTGGCGGCCGGATCAAGATTATCTTTTTTAAGCATTTGCTTATAAACCCTACTAATGACAATGGAGGGAAAATATTCATTATTAATAACCACTTCTAAAGACTGGTCTTTTTCTTTAATCATAATGTCTGGAATAATCCGCTGGGAGATTTGAGTAGAATAGTTACGGCCAGGCTTAGGATCGAGTTTTAGTATCTTTTGAATCAAAGGCTCAATTTTTTCAGGCAGCTCTTTTAATTGCTTGGCAATCAAAGAATAATTTTTCTTGGCAACATCTTCCAGGTAATTTTCTACAATTTTAAGAATTAGAGGGTCTGCTGCATTGTCTTTTTTTAATTGAATGGACAGGCACTCTGAGATATTTCGGCAACCTACGCCAGATGGCTCAAACTGCTGGATAAGATTTAAAACTTTATATACTTCCTCAATTGGCAGATTTAAGGTTATCGCCAATTCATCTAAAGAAGCCTTAAGATAGCCATTTTCATCAATATTGCCAATAATCTCATGGCCGATTCTTAATTCACATCAGTATTAACAAACATTCCCAACTGCCTTAACAGCACTTCCTGCAAAGAAACCTCTTTACTGTTAACTTTATCCGTAAGATCATCTTGAGGGAGCCCCTTAGAATGGTTAGTAGGAGGAAGGGGGGATGGAAAATCTTCAAGTAGGCCCTCTTCCAAACAGGGATTATTGATCAACTCCTCCTCAATCAGGGTCTTTAAATCCAAGGAGGTCATGGTCAGCACCTTAAGAGAATGGGTTAAAACCGGTGCCATCAAATGCCTAAGTTCAGTGCGTTGGCGAAACTCCATGAGGCAAGTATAGCATATTCTATGCCAAAATCCAGTTTTGGAACAAAAAATCTACTTCAATTCCGGGGACACGTACTAGTACGTGTCCCCGGAATTATTCTTGTGTCCCCGGAATTATTCTTGACAAATTAGGGTTTTAGTGGTAATTATGGGTAGGTACTCAAAATAACCAGGGCGTTAAATGTAGGTAAATTCAGGTAAAATCAATGCGACCGCGCGGCAGGCCAGGTAAATATAGAATCGTCAAAGTTGACCCAAAAATCAGCCAATTTAGCCCCAGAGGCAAGCCAGGAAGGCCTAATGAAGTAGAGCTGAAGATCGATGAATTTGAGGCTTTAAGGCTGGCCGATTGCCAGAATTTAAGCCAGAAAGAGGCAGCCAAATCCATGCGTATATCCCAACAAACCTTTAGCCGGATTTTAAGAAAAGCACACAACCTGGTAGCGAAAGGAATAACCACTGGATCCGCCATAAAAATACAAGGCGGCCAATATGTAATTAGTTCCCGCATAGATTCAATACCCACTAAGAAGCCAATAAACAAATAAATAAAAGTGAGA
>CAYHRM010000138.1:0-2908 GCA_964359035.1 uncultured Planctomycetales bacterium | reverse complement strand
TTGTTTTGGTGATCCAGAAGGAAGATTTTGATTTTATATTGCAAAATATTCCGCATTTGGCTATTGATCTAAGTCGTTCTTTAGGCCGCCGGCTTAAACGTAAAGATATTCATCAGAAAAAGATCTTCGAAAGTACAATTATTTCGGTTTTTAGTTCTTATGCGCAGGCCGGAAAAACTGTTTATGCTTTGAATCTTGCGCTTAGTCTTAATCGTGAAGCGCACAAATCGGTAATTATTTTGGATATTTTGGCTAAAGGCAAGATACATACTTTGCCGCAAAAGCTCCAAATCCAACAACCGCCAATATTCGATTTATCTACAGCAGTTGATATTCATGTTTTACCTAAAGACTTTATTTTAAAAAATGATTTTGGTATAGATTTGTTTTGTTTTTATTATGAGGAGGATAATGATTCCTGCCTTAAAAGGTTAATCGAAATATTAAGCATTTTAGTTAATGATTATCATTATATTATCTTAGATTTGCCTGCGGCGATGGATCGTTCGATTATTAGCATGCTTAATCAAAGCGATCTTATCCATATATTAAGTAGCCCGGATGCTTGCGATTTAAAGCGTACGCGTAATTTGATTAGCCGCTTGGAAAAGGATTTTAATTTTGATCCGGCTAAAATAAAGACCATTGTTAATGAATATAAATTATCTAAGATTGATCATATTGATCAGCTAGAGATCTTGGGCCAGGATATTTTTGCCACTATTCCTAAAATAAAATTTGATGCGCCGGCGCGGTTAATTATTGATGCGCCGGATTGTGAATATTCTCAGGCCGTCAGACGCATTGCCCGGCAGCTGGCTGATTGCTTGGTGGGCCTAGTATTGGGGGTAGGGGTAGGGTATGGTTTTTGTCATGTGGGGGTATTAAAGGTAATTGAGGAAGAAAATATCCCGGTGGATATTATTGTCGGTTCCAGCATTGGCGCATTAATTGCTAGTCTTTGGGCTGTTGGTAAAAGTAGCAGTGAAATTTTAGAGATTACCCGGGAGTTTAGAGAGCCTAAGCATATTTGGGGGTTGGTTGATATAACTTTTCCGCGCTTGGGTTTTCTCAAAGGTAATAAATTATATCGGTTCTTAAAAAAGCATCTCGGGGATAAAACTTTTTATGATGTAAGGCTTCCTTTAAAGATAATTGCTAGTGATGTACGCAGGAAGGAGCCGAAGATTTTAGATAAAGGGTCTCTAGTTGATGCGATAATGGCCAGCTGTTCCATGCCGGGAGTATTTGCGCCGTTTAAGTTTAAGGAGGAGGTACTTTTTGACGGAGGGGTGACCTATCCTTTACCCACTGAGCCTTTAATGCAGATGGGGGTCAAAAAAATTATCGCGGTTAATGTTACTCCTTCCCGGGAGGATATTCTAAAACAGTTAAAAAAACTTAAAGCACAAACTTCGTTGGAGTCGACTGGGGGAATCCAGGAAGTTAAGCGCTTGGGTTTATTTGGCCGCCTAAAAAATCTTTTTAGCTTTAATATCGTTGATATTATTTTTAGTAGTGTTGAGGTTTTACAATCTGAGGTCGCCAGGCGGGAAGGTGAGTTGGCGGATATTGTTTTGCATCCAGATACTACCGGTTTATTCTGGCTAGAGTTGCACCGGGCTGATGAATTTGCCAAACGCGGAGAGGCGGAGGCGCGTAAGCATTTAGATCAGATTTGGCAGTTGATTAATGAGTAAATAAAACTTAAATAGTATAGTATTTTCTTCTTGCGGGTGCTTGAGGCTGTTTTTTACGAGCGCCAGAGGCCGGGGAAAAATGAGGAGGAGCCATGAAAATGAATGTACGATTTGTCTTAATCGTGGTAGGTTGTTTATTCTCTACTACCTTGTTAGGGTGTGCAACAGTTAAGGAAATGGGCAAGGGTTTTGCCGGTGTATCTACGCAGGTTCTGGAGCAAAAGCGCAATGAGGCCTTAAAAAAATCTTTTGCCTTAGGATATAATGATTGTTATGCTAAGGTTAAGGATATCTTAAACCTGAAGGATAAAGAGTCTTATATTTATGCTGAGGATCTTAAGAAAAAGATGATCGCTATTTATCTTTCTTCTACCGATACAACTTGCGTAGGAATATTTTTTACTGAAGAGGTAGGTGGCAGTACTTTGATTGAAATATCTAGTCCGAGTATTTATGCTAAAGAAGAGATCGCCAAGAGAATTTTTACAGGTATTGATGAATTAATTAAACCTAAGGCACAGGAGAAAAAAGCCGATGTTAAAGAACAAGTTATCAATTAATGATTTAATTAAGGAATGTCACCGTGTTGCTAAAAGTAAGGGTTGGTGGGATGATACGCGTAATGATGGAGAGTTAATTGCGCTTATGCATTCTGAGTTATCTGAGGCTTTGGAGGCAATGCGTAGTCATGACAAAGAGAATAACCTAGCGGAAGAGCTAGCCGATTGTTGTATCCGCATATTTGATTATTGTGGTTCGCGAAAAATAGATTTGGAAAAAGCGTTATTGAAGAAGATCGAATATAATAAAACTCGGCCTTATCGGCACGGGAAGAAATTTTAAAGGGGAGGGACAATGCCATACGATAGCAGTTTAGATACACAGGTGTTTACGCGTTTTTGGGAGAATGATTCCGGTAAGATTGTGGTTAGCGTTTATTCTTATAACAAAGGGCCTAAAAAAATTCAAATTGTTAGAGAGGTTAAAGATAGAAATGGTGAATATGCCTTCGCCAAGCTTGGCCGATTGGTAAAAGAAGAGGCAGAAGGCGTATTGCCGTTAATTCAGGAAGCGCTTAAATCTATGTAGTTAGATATTTTTCTCTTTTCTTTTCAAGGAATTTGTGTACAATAGATCAAAAGATTAGAGGGTTTTTAGCCGAGATAGCTCAGTGGTAGAGCGCGGCCCTGAAAAGGCCGGCGTGGGGG
>CAYHRM010000137.1:0-2923 GCA_964359035.1 uncultured Planctomycetales bacterium | reverse complement strand
GTATCCAAAAAATAGTGAAAGGACATATGAATAATGCGGCAGCGTGGCAAAAAAACCAAAATAAGAAGAAAACTTTACCGAGAATATAATTCCGGCAATAATTGATGCTAAAGACATAGCAACCGACCATATGTTTTCTAATCTGCTTATTGCTGACCACCTTGCTAATTTCATCATGATGAAATAAGCGGCGATATTTGCCAATGGCAGCCAACATGCAGTAACAAAAGGAATATCTACGGTAAGCATGAAAATCCCTGAAACTAGAAAAGGAACCGTATAAATCAGGGTTAGAGAAACCGTGCTTATGGCTCTATGGATAACCGAAAACAGCCTTTCGGAAAATTTATTTATTCTTTGAGAAGTTTGTTCTTTATTATCATTTTCTCCAACCGGCGAGGCGCAAGATTTAGAAGATGATTCAAAAAGAGGCAACTGTTTTGGCTTTGAAGGGGCCTTTGAAAGAAGGTGGCGCAGCGAAACTTTTTTAGCTTTATAATAGGCAAAAGGCGGAGCTTTATTCTTCTCTGACATCCATTGAATCAAATCCAACAGGACATTCCCCTCAGGATCCACAGGCCACAGAGGCAAATCTATTAAGTACATACCCCTAATATCTAATTGCGCAAACAACCTGCCTTCCATCCTTTGCTTTTCCTGAGTAACGAATTTTAGGCGAGCCATCCATAGTATAAGCGGGTAAAGAGATTTTTTGGTATTCCTCCTCTCAAGCTGGCGGATGGTTTTTTCTTCTTTCCCTATATTTCTTGCAAATTCTAATAATGAAGCTTTGATTTTAGCCACTTTTAACCTATAAATATTTTTGGCAAATATCTTGGCTCTTTCCTCTTCGTAGTGATTTATTGAAGGCGGGCAATCATAGTATAGGTAGTGGTTTCCTAACCACTTGATCTTTCCCATTCCCGCGATTTTCTCCCGTTCCAAATCAATTGTTATGCCTAACTGATTGATGTCAAACGTAGCTGGGGACGGTTCTGTTTTTTCATTTACCGGCGATGCGGACAGTTCCTTCTGATAAACTAAAGATTGGGGCGCGCCATTTACAATTGAGGATGAGCTCTTTCCGGAAATAATCCTTTCAAACTGAGCTTTTCCTAACTGCCTACGCACCGGCGAGATGAAATCATCAACAATATATCGAAAATCCTTATCCCAATGCCCCAAATGCCGCGTAGAATAAAAAGCGGGTGTATAAGGATATCTCTTCTTATCGTTTGTCACACTAAGAGTATCTATATCAAGCAATTGTATTTCACCTTTTTTGGTAATGCCATAATTATCCAATGCATTTAAATCATAATCCCATACGCGGCTATTCCAAAGCGCATACTGATAGGCAACATAAAGTTGGCGCAAGTTATTGACTGCTCTCCAATTTTTAGCTCTATAGAGCGGCAATAATCTTTCACCCAAAGTATAAGGCAAACGCACCTGCAGGAATCCCCACTCTTCATACACCAAGCGCCCATTCTCTCCTATGTAAGCAAAATCCGTTAACTCAACCATCTCTGGAATCATACCGCTAATCTTCAGGGCTGCTAAATCAAATCCTGGCTTAATATACTGCTTATAATCAATTCGGCTAGTTTTTATTGCTATTGGCTTAAGACCGTCTTCGTCATATATTTCTTCTTGGAAGCAGCCTGGCACTTTTAACAAAATCCTCTCTGTAACCTTTAACACATTTACTCGCTTACCTTCATTAAAATAGATTGGTTTTATATTTCTAAGGTACTCTTTTACCGCCGAAATCTTTAACTCTGAAAGGCTTTTCACAGCAGAGAAAAGATGCCTATTCTTCCTGCATAAAGACACGGAGCTTGCGGCAGGGGAGCTTGTTTTTTCAAAAGTTATCTCCGTCTTAATCTCATCGGCGCGGCCTGAATCTTTGAGGATATATTCAGTGTCAAGGTAAATCCTCTCTGCTTTTGCTAATGGCTCCTTAACAATCTCAAAACCTATTCCAAATGCTTCTTTCACCATCCCCAGAAATGTTGCGTAATGCACTGTGTTCAATAAAGAATCTTCGGGGAAATGAAGCAGGAATTTCGCAGTTTTCCCACCCCTTTTTGCCAGTAAAAGCGAATGCGCGGCATCCTCTTTGGCAGGGCGATAGCCATTGAGCATAAAGCCGTATGCCACAAAGGGATTCACCACCTCTATTGTCTGGCTTGCGTCATAATTTTTCGCTTTCGCAATAACAAACAATACGTCAAACATTGCCCGGCTCAGGCCTTTGCCCTGCCATTTTGGGCTTACCCATATACCTGAAGGGCGCATCAACTTCTGCTTCGGCTTAAGCTGGTAATGGATAAAGGCAGCGCTGTTTTCCCTGCCATCGCTGCAAAAATGCAAATAGGTATGCGCTGGAGTAATTTCTTGCCATAAGGAGAATTTCTCTTTCTCCCCCCAAAGCCTTACAAAACCTAATGGCCTGGCGCTATTGCCCTTCCAGGCTAAACGCCCCTGCCATAACGGCTCATCGCTGGCAAGGCTGGAAGAAGATTCTCCTTCATCCGTAAGGCCGCGCGCTTTCTTAAGATCTTCCACTGCCTTTTCTTCCTGCCCCAATGCCATATAAACCTGTGCCCTATAGTAATAGGCAAAGACGAATTTCGGCGAAAGCGCGATCGCCATATTAAAATCTGAAAGCGCTTTGTCAGGCAATCTCTGAAAAATATAGGCGGACCCTCGGTTAAAATACGCCACGGCATATTCAGGGTCAATCCTGAGAGCCTTAGTAAAATCAGAAACAGCCTCTGCGTACTGCTGCAAGCAATATTCTTTATGAAATGATGTGGGGCAGCCCACTAGAACATTTTTGTTCATGTTAAATTTGTTCTTGCATCTTGCTGGATTGCAATGCCTCCTTGAAATCTTTTTAAAATGCTTATTTAGGCGC
>CAYHRM010000136.1:0-2947 GCA_964359035.1 uncultured Planctomycetales bacterium | reverse complement strand
TACGGGTATCCCAAGGCCAACCTTTAGGTTGGCAATCTTGGGACGGCGAAGGTGTCTGAGTGGTTTTTGTTAAAACAAAAACCACGAGTTCTGCAGCCGCCGTAATACGAAAGATCATTGGCGTTAAAAAATCGACCTGAGCGAGAAAACTAACAGAAACTTTTAAACCCTGTAAAAACAAAAATCCCGCCTCGAGAGCGGGACTTTTATAAAACATATAAATTTTAATTTATTTTATATTTTACCTCTTTGTCCACTGGAAGCGTTTACGCGCACCCTTTTGGCCATACTTTTTACGTTCCTTCATCCGCGGGTCACGTGTCAAATAACCGTTCTTGCGAAATATTTCTTTGTAATTCTCATCCGCAACTAACAATGCCCTAGAAATGCCTAAACGCAAAGCGCCAGCTTGACCAGTTAATCCACCACCAGTAAGCTTAGCGGCAATATTAAATTTACCTGCACTCTCAGTAAGCGCCAAAGGCTGCAAAACAATAATCCGGTCAGTTTCACGTAAAAAATATTTCTCAAAAGGACGGCCATTAATTACAATCCGGCCACTACCTGCCTCCATACACACCCTGGCCGTTGACTCCTTACGCCTACCCAATGCTACATATTTAGTTAATTCACCCATTTAACTCTTAACCTCCAAAACGTGCGGCTTTACACCCGTCAAATCATGCTTATCATCAGCATAAACCCTTAATTTTTTAATTAAATCCCTGCCTAATGGACCAATCGGAAGCATCCTCTGCACCGCTAAATGTATAACCGTAGTTGGCTTCTTCGCTAAAAGCACCTCTAATTTTACCTCACGTAATCCTCCGGGGTAACCAGAGTATCTACGATAAACTTTTTGCTTAAGCTTGCGCCCGGTAACTTTAATCTTGCTGGCATTAATCACAATCACCCCATCACCGGTATCTAAATGAGGAGTAAAGATCGGCTTATGCTTGCCTCTTAAAATAGTGGCAACCTTAGCCGCCAACCTTCCAAGTATCTGGCCCTTGGCGTCGACAATATACCACTTCATTTTAATGTCTTCTGGTTTTGCTGTATAGGTCCTTTTCATAGAAAGATAATTATATCAAAATAATAAATAAAGTCAAACTATTTTATTAATATTTTAATATTTTAATCAACACTCAACTTAAACGCACCAAGTAAAAACCAGTCAATAGGTGGATTAATAGTTAACCCTTACTAAATAAAGCCCTTTCGCCGGAAGTGTCGGGCCAGCCAGGGAGCGATTACGCGCTTTAAGAATATTCTTCATGCTCCCCTGAAGAAACCTTCCTCTACCTATTTCTAACAATGTACCGGCGATACTCCTTACCATATTATACAAAAAACTATCTGCTTGGATGTCGATATGCAACAGATCTTTATTCTTAATAATCTTAATCAGTTTAATCGTACGCAAAGGATTACGCTGCCGAGTGTCCGTAGCCTGAAACGATGTAAAATTATGCCTACCCAAAAGAACCTTGGCTTCACGGCGCATGAGCCCCAGATCTAGATGATGACGAAAAAAATATACGCGATTAGCCAAAAGAGCCGAAGAATATTTACGATTTAAAATTGTATAACGATAAAGCTTGGATTTTGCCGAGAAACGGCTATTAAAATCTAGGCTAACACATTTAATTCGCGTTACTTTAATATCTTGCGGTAATAAACTATTTAAAGCCCAGTGTAATTTTTCCAGAGACATCCGGGATGAACTTTTAAAATTAGCAACCTGTGAAAGAGCATGCACTCCTGAATCTGTGCGTCCAGCTACAATAAGCAAAACATCTTCTTGGAGAATCTTTTTAAGAACCCCCTCTAAGACATGCTGAATAGTCTGGCTATTACGATAAATAGCCTTGGCTTTCTTGCCATTTTGCACCTGCCAGCCATAATAATGCGTACCATCGTACTCTATTTTGAGCTGGAAATTACGCATTCAGCAATTTGCACAGCATTAGTCGCGGCACCTTTACGTAAATTATCCGCCACTACCCACAACCATAAACCTTTTTTATTAAAAGCATCCTGACGGATACGGCCGATGAAAGTCTCATCCTTGCCTTCTGAATCCTTAGGCATCGGATACAAATTATTTTTAGGGTCATCCATCACTACAACCCCCGGAGCTTTAGCTAAAATTTTCTTAGCGGCATCCGCGGTTAAAGGCTTAGCAGTTTCAATATAAACCGATTCGGAGTGGCCGGTTCTTACCGGGACACGTACCGTGGTAGCAGAAATTTTTATTTTAGGAGCATGCATAATTTTATGCGTCTCATTAACTAATTTCCACTCCTCATTAGTATAATCACCCTCGACAAAACTTCCGATATGCGGAAAACAGTTATAAGCTAACTGCTGCGGCATAGATTTATTTACCGCGCTGACATGAATATTGTCAAATCCGCCTTGAGCAATTAAGCTCGTCTCTTCTTTTAACTGTTCAACCGCTCCTTTTCCTGCACCGCTGGAAGCCTGTAGAGTAGTAACAATAATTTTTTTAATTCCGACCTTCTTATGAATAGGATTTAAAGCCACAACCATCTGAATGGTTGAACAGTTAGGATTAGCAATAATTCCTTTATGTTTCTTAACATCCGCGCCATTTACTTCCGGAACAACCAGCGGAACTTTAGGATCCATACGAAAATCAGCCCCATTATCAATAACCACTGCTCCTCTTTTAACAGCTTCAGCGGCATAGGTAACCGCCGCGCCCTTCTCTCCTTCGGTTCCGGCAAATAAGGCAATATCAATTCCGTTAAAACCGTCGGCAGTAATCGGCTCAACCTTATAAACTTCTCCATCAACATTAATATCGCGAGCTGAACGGGCAAAAACTTTTAATATATTAATAGGGAAATTCCGCTGCTTTAAAACCCGCAACATCTCAATCCCCACTACCCCTGCCCCGATTACCGCAACATTATATTTT
>CAYHRM010000135.1:0-2995 GCA_964359035.1 uncultured Planctomycetales bacterium | reverse complement strand
TTTTCATTGGTCGGCCCTACGGGCGGATTTTGCTATTGCAAAATCCGGGATTATAGTAAACCACGATAGAAACACTTTATCTTTACCGTTTGCGCGCAGTTTCTGACGGGGTCATTAGCGGCATAAAACAAAAAAAACCGTTGAGCAAGCGTATCTTCTTGCCTCACGGTTCAAAGTGTTTGCTTCCTTAAATTTAATACAAAAATAATTATACCCTATTTCTCGTATTTGTCAACAGAATTCTTACAATTGGTTGGCGTAGGATTTTTAATTTAGTCGAGGTATTTAAAATAATATTTAAGGGAATTTCTACAGGCATAGGATTAACGGTTGTTCGGTGTTGCTTAACACTTGTTAAGTATTAACTAACATGCTATTCAAAATATCTAATCAACCAACATTTCCTTTATGGTAGATTTTATACTGCTAATCGTATTACGATCTATTTCTCCTAACCTTTTAATTAATCTCCTCTTATCCACTGTACGTATTTGATCCAATACCACCCAGCCGTTCTTCTCCTTAAACTTAACCGGCACCCGGCTCGGATAAGCATGTGACCGCGTTGTCATAGGGGCAATAATCACAGTAGAAATATATTTATTCATCTCATCCGGGGAAAGAATAATACAAGGACGAGATTTCTTGATTTCATGCCCGATGGTGGGATCAAGAGCAATTAGAAAAACATCATATTGCTTTATTTCCATTCCCACCTCTCCATAGCGAGATCAATATTATCATCAATAATGAGCTGATCATCTTTATTTTCATGCATCTTTTGGAAGGCCAGCCCCCAATCTTTTCTTGGCTCCCTCCTGAAAGGCTTAATAATAATACTTTCGCCTTTAGTTTCTAGATTGACTCTTTGCTTAATATGACACTGTTCTAATATTACTTTTGGTATTCTTATCCCCTTAGAGTTCCCTATCGAAACTATTGCTGCTTCCATTTTTCCTCACCTCCAAAGTAATTATAATGTAATTACATATTTTGTCAAGATTTAATTTCGAGATTGCTGAAAAAATCCAAAAATAGGCAGTAATCTCTGATTGAAAGATTAAAGGTAGATCACAGAGATTAAATGCTCGTCGGAGAAATCTGTGTAATCTAAGGTAATCTGTGTAATCAGAGGCCGCTGATATAGTTTTTAGGAGTTTTTCAGCGACCTCATTTCTATGATAGTCATTCGATTAATCTTTTATCAATTAATGTCTACTGTCCGGGACATCACTGTTTATTACCGGCGCCATTCAAAATACAGGTAATGTTGTTAACCTCTTTACACAAATCGTTGGTCTTGACGATAAACCCTGAAGCGCATAATTTATTCGCCAACTTAAATTTTTCTTCATCACAAAAGGAAGTAATTATAAACACGGGCAAGTTTTTATTATAGCTTCTTATTTCTCTTAATACCGCAAACCCATCGAGCTGAGGCATTAATATATCAAGAAGCACCGCATCCGGTTCCTCCTGCCTCACTTTCTCTAAGCCTTCTTTGCCATTACAAGCAGTGATTACTTCATAATTATTTGCCTCTAACCTTACCCTTATCAACTCTAAAAAATCCGGTTCATCATCTACCACTAAAATCTTTTTTTTGTCCATACAAATCCTTACTCCTCCCTGGCTTTTTTAAGCAGTTCCTCATAGCTTCTGCCATCATCAGGATAGACGGCTAAGCCAAAACGCAAACTCACCTCTTTACCCAGCCCTTTCTTAAACAAAATATCCTCTATAACCTGCCGCAGCCTGCCCTCCACGATTAACGCGCCTTCTCTATTAGAATCGTTCAAAAGCACCATAATCTCGCTTGCATTCTTAACCACTAAGTCGCCTGGCTGACGCAGGCTGTTTTTAAGCGCTTCCGCTATATCTTTAAGAAGCAACTGCATCTCTTCGCCAGATAAAACCTGTTTTAATTTCTCAAAATTAACAATTGAGACCATAATCAAGGAGAACCGGCCATTTTCCCTCCTCGCCTCTTTTATGCCATTGTTGGCATATTCCTTAAAAAGCGCTTCAGCTGTATATTTAGGTAAGGTAAAGCTAAACTTACTGCCTTGGCCAAGGCGGCTTTCCAGCCAAATCTTTCCGTGATGCAGTTCTACCAAGGCCTTGGCTATAGAAAGGCCTAAACCAGTGCCTTTTTCGCCGGCTCCCCCCATAGGGCGGTCAAACTGCTGGAACTTACCAAATACCTTGTGCAGGTCATCTCCTGAGATGCCCACGCCCGTATCGGCTACGCTGCACTCTACCTCATCTTCTCTCTCTAAAGCAGAAATCTCTACGCGGCCGTCTTTAGTAAACTTCAAGGCATTGGATATAAGATTGGTAAAGACCTGAACTATCTTTTCCGCGTCAGCATAAAAAACTATTGGTTTTTCCGGAAGGTAAGCCTTAAATTCTAACCCTTTATCGCTCGCGCGCTTAGAAAAAGAGGAGATAAGCCCGATAATAATGTTGTTAAGGTCAACCGAGCCTCTTTTTAACTCTACCTTTCCCGCCTCAATCTTAGAAATATCCAAAAGGCTATTGATAATATTAGTCAATCTGTCTATATTGTTCTTCGCGGTGGTAAGAATTTTCCCCTGCTTTTCATTTAGCTCGCCGGAAATCCCGCCTAAAACTAAACTGAGGCCTTCCTTAGTAATAGAAAGCGGAGTCCTAAGTTCATGCGAGACCATAGAAACAAATTCAGTCTTCATCCGGTTCGCTTCTTTTTCTTTGGTAACATCCCTAAGAATAGTAACCATACCGATAACTTCATTCTTTTCGTTTCTCACCGGTGCTATATCACAGTGTAAAAATGCGGGTTCTCCCCGCAGAGATACCTCCAGGTCTTTGGAAACCAAACAGCTTTTATCTCTACACTCTTTAAGCACCTCCTCTAAGCCAATGGCTTCAGCTTTTTCTTGCCATATTCTAACCGTAACCCACCCCTCAAACCCAAGACTCAACAACTGCCTGGCCCGCGGATTTACCACTATCA
>CAYHRM010000134.1:0-2998 GCA_964359035.1 uncultured Planctomycetales bacterium | reverse complement strand
CAGGAAATTCTTTAAGGTGTATTCGTGGCGGCAGGTTACCTTACAGCGCAATCCCGATTTTTTAACCATGCGTTTAAGCGAATCCCGTGAAAAATAAAAAAGATGAGCCCGATGCCAAAAGAACTGGTTATATTTTTCCCCGGTCGCATCGGGAAGATAGAGATTTAACGCCTCCGAGACATTGGGGACTTCGATATAAATCTTACCCCTGGGTAAAAGCATCCCTTTCATACTGCAAAGTGTCTGAAAATGGTTGGGCAGATGGTCTATCGTAGAGATACAAATTATTAAATCGAACTTATCTTTCAGCTGAAGTCTATTTATATCTTCGGCATAAGCCTCGATCTTTAATCTATTTTTGATAAAATCAACGAAGCCGTTATTCAACTCTACGCCTACGCACTTGTTTACCTTTGGCTTAAGCAGGTAGAGCAGCTCTCCCGAGCCGCAACCTACTTCCAAGACTTTAAACCCGGGCTTTAAAAGAGGCACAATCTGTCGGTAAACCGAAGAAATGGTCTTTAAGCGATCATTAAAATGCTCCTGGGCAGACTGTAATTTTCCTAAAACCAAAGAATTTGTCGATTGATATTCGTAATCATAGTATTTCTTTAAGCGCTCTGCACCCCAACCTAAATCCTGGATTACTAAACCGCAATTAAGGCAGCGCACGATTTTACCTTTGCCTTCCCTTATTCTGGTAGCTATCAACTTAAACTTTTTCCCCGCGCAAATCTGGCAAACCAACATTTTAGCTCCTGGCTTATTTTTTTAATATCTCTTTTAACGCTTTTATGAATACTTTAGAATCCGATAACGAGCCAACGCAGACCCTGGACCATCCCTTCAAATATTCTTCCTGGAAAGGCTGGCGGATCAGTATCTTTCTATCTCTTAGTTTCAAAGGCAACCCCGCGGTATCTTTTTCATCGGGAATATATAAAAGCATAAAATTCGCATGGGTATCCAGATAGCGTATACCCAGATTTAAAAGTTCTTTTTTCAGGTAAGCCTTGCTCTTAATTATCTCTTTCTGATATTCGCTTAACATACAGGGATTTTCCAGCACCCATTCGACAGCCCTGGCGGTCAAGGAAGTTATCTCATGCGCCGGCCTGACCCGGGAGATATATTCAATCAACTTACTGTCTCCTATAAGATAACCAATCCTGGCTCCGGCCAGGCCGTGGGCCTTAGAAAAAGTCTGACTAATAATAAGATTGGGGTATTTGGTGATCAAATTAACGGTTTTTGACTTAGTATGTTCAATGTAATGATAAGCTTCGTCAACTAAAAGCAGTACATTTTTCTTTTTTAATCTCCGGGCGCAATATTCTATCTCGTCCGGGCTTATTCCGGTACCCACAAAACCGTTCGGATTCTCCAGGGCGAGGAATTTTGTCCTGCTGTCAACCTGAGAGAGCATCTCTGGAATATCGGCTCTCCAGTCCTTTTGAACTGGTATAATCTTTTCTTTAGCCCCGAACATTTTGGCATATACCCGGTACATGGCGTAAGACGGGGCATGTAAGACTACATTATCACCCCTATCAACACAAGCTTCATAAACTGATTTAATGGCCAGGTCCGAACCAGAAGCAAGAAGCAATTGATCTTTTCTTACCCCCAGGTATACGGATAACTTTTTATAAACCGCTCCCAGCTCGGCATACCCGCTGATATCTTCGAATCTAATTCCGGCCTTGAATTTATCAAGTTGCTCTATATTAAAAGGAAGCAGCCTTTCGTTCTTATCAAGCCTTAAATAATCAAAACGCCGATTGAAAGCGTCATTTATCCGGATAAGACCTTGGATCTCTTTCTTAATAATCTTATTACTTATTGCCATACATTAAGTTAAATATACGTCTTTAATAAACTTGATAGCATCCCGGAGAATTTCGGGGCTACCGACCTTTCTGGTCTCCAGAGAAATATATCCGCTGTAACCGGAAATCCGGATTGCTTCGGCTGCCTTATAGTGTTCGGGGCAATCCGGGCCGGGAGGGTTTAAGCCAGGATTGGCAACATGGCAATGCTTGATAATCTTGGAATATTTAGACCAAACTTTAAAACAATCTTCCTTCTCGGCAAAACTCGACCTGAGATCAATGTGCAGTGAAAAATTAGGATGACCGACCATCTTAATCAGCGAAACTGCCTCTTCGGAATTATTAATACAGTCGCTTTCCGGTTTACTTAAAGGCTCGATCAAAAGGATAACTCCTAAAGGCTCCAGCCCTTCGGCAATCCTGCGAAACGCATCAGCCAATATCCTCAAGCATTCATCGCGATCCTTTGTGCCTATCTGCCGGCTTTTAGCTGATCCGAACACCATTACTGGTATCTCCATTAGATTAGCTATCCTGCCTAAAGTGATAATATATTCAACCAGATCCTCCCTCTTTTTAACCGAAGCAAAAAAAGTCAAATCCGGCCGGGTATAGGTAAGCGAATGCATGCTCGAGAATTCCAGTCCGAACGACCGGACTTTTTTCTTGAAAGCATTGATCTTGGTAACCCTGGCTTCAACGGGCTCCTGCCAAAGCTTGCTAGCTGAAAATTCCAGGCCATGGCAACCCTGTCTTTGTAAGAGCCCTAAAAACTCATCCATCCTATCAGTCTCCCAAGCGATATTGGAAACAGACAGTTTCATGATTTAAGCCCTGCCTTATCATTAGAATCAAGTTTGAAAATCTGGGCTGTGCGCCAAGGACAACCATCGCAGGCATTTATTTCATGGGATTTGCCTATCTTGTGCATCTGCCGCGCATTTTCTACCGTTTTATCATGCCAATATTCATATACGCTTCCCGTGTTTACATTACCAGGAGAAAGTAAGCGCAGGTCATCATTATTGCATGCTAAAACTGTTCCATCCCACTGTATAGTCATGCGCTGCCATAGTTGCGGACACGCCCAATTACGCACCAGGCCTTTTTGCCGAAGCGCCCCATCCTTATAGTCTATCGCCGCCACCTCATCGCAATGCGGCATC
>CAYHRM010000133.1:0-3016 GCA_964359035.1 uncultured Planctomycetales bacterium | reverse complement strand
GCAATCGCGGGCGTATTAATTTCGGTAATTGGAATGAGCGGTTGTTTTTATTTAAACGGGATTAGTTTTTTGGCGGTAATTGTTGCGCTTTTTTATATTAAATTTAATAAGGGCACAGCACGTAATAATAATTCGGCGTTAAAGGATATTGAGGAAGGGTTAGTTTTTGTGCGTGGTAATCGTCTGATCCTAGCTTCAATGAGCTTGGTGGCAGCAATAAGCCTTTTTGGGATTTCCTATATTATCTTGATGCCGGTTTTTGCTAGCCATGTGTTGGAAGTAGGAGTTAAAGATTTAGGGATACTCATGTCTAGCGCTGGAGTCGGGGCGTTAGTCGGGGCACTAGGTTTAGCTAAGTTAGGCGACTTTAAATTTAAGGGCAGGCTTTTAGTTTGGTCGGTATTTTTATTTTCTGTTTCTTTGATAGCCTTCTCATTATCAAGAAACTATTTTATATCTATTTTTGCTTTAATTTTCGTCGGTGGTTTTAGTGTTATTCCGATTGCATTAGTGAATACTTTGCTCCAGGATAATATTCCGGATGAATTTCGCGGTAGAGTAATGAGCTTGTTTATGATTACTTTTGCTGGGATGGTGCCTTTTGGGAATTTAATTTCCGGGATTCTGGCGCAATCTTGGGGAGTATCGGCTGCTCTTTTCTTCTGTGGTTTAGTGTGTTTGGTGTTATTTGCTTTAATTAATTTTTTGTTTCCAGGGTTGAAAAAGTTGTAATAAATATCTTTTTAGGCTGAATAGCGTAGGATTATTATTGATTTGATAGCGTTTTTAAGGCGTAAGTAAAGATTTTCTGCTGGGCTATTTGAAGATTTGAAGATTTCATTTGATTTATTTTGGTATTTTGCTAGAATTGGTATTAATAAGCTTGCTTATTTAGCAGGCAAGGAGGTGAATAGTGGCGGGTAGTTTAAAGATAATAAAATGTCATAATAATTGATTTAATAAAGTATAGAGAGGAGATGGGGCATGAAGAGGTTATTAAGTTTAGGGGTAGTGGTTTTAGTTTTGGTGGCAGTATCTGGTTGTGGTAAAAAGCAGGAGATGGATGAGTTACAGCCGATTACTATGGAATCTTTAAGTGCGGTGGGCGGTCCTGTTCAGGCTGCGCCAGATCTTAAGGCTTCAGAAAATAAAATTTTAACTATCGATGCAGTTGTTCCGGTTAAAGAAGTGTTGCCTTTGCCTCCTCAGGGTCCGTATAAACCGACGGGTATTGAAATTCAGACAGCTTTGAAGAATTTAGGTTTTTATACAGGTAATGTTGATGGGAAGATTGGCCCCAAGAGTAAGAAAGCGATTGAGGATTTTCAGAAGGCAAATGGGCTAAAAGTTGATGGTAAAGTTGGTCCAAAAACTTGGGAAATAATGAATAAGAATTCGACTGTGGCGGTTGAGAGAATTAAGCGTTAATTTAAAACTCCTATTTATAGGAATAGTTTTGTTTAATGATAATCCCAGCATTTTGTGCTGGGATTATCTTTTTTGAGGTGCTATAATATAATTCTAGATGATAAAATTTCCGCAGGTTTTTCTTTGGGGTGCAGCTACCTCAGCGCATCAGGTTGAGGGCCAGAATATTTATAATGACTGGTGGCAGGCTGAGCAAGAACATCTTATAAAAGAAGCTTCTCATTTGGCTTGTAAGCATTATGAGCTTTATGCAGAAGATTTCGCAATCGCTAAACAACTTAATCATAATTGTCATCGTTTTTCTATAGAATGGAGCCGGATTGAACCACAAGAAGGGAGCTTTCAGGAAGCGGAAATCGAGCATTACCGTAAAATCATTGCGGATTTAAAGAGTAAGGGAATGGAACCGATCGTCACTTTGCATCATTTTACTAATCCTATTTGGTTTAGCCAAAAAGGTGGCTGGGCTAAATTTAAACTGCAAAAATATTTTTTACGTTTTGTAGATAAAATAGTTAATGAGTTTGCTGATCAGGTAAAGTTTTGGATAACCATAAATGAGCCGTTGGTTTATTCTTCACATTCTTATCTCTTAGGCGCTTGGCCTCCTCAGGAGCGCTCTTTATTTAAAACTGCCAAAGTAACTTTGAATTTAGCTAAAGCGCATATTAAAGCTTATCGGCTTATACATAAAATTTATTGTAAAAAGGCTTTAGCCAGGCCGATGGTGAGTATTGCGGCTAATTTGCAGGCCTTTGAGATTTGTCAGCCAACCTTAAAAAATAAATTGGCTGCCTGTCTGAGGAATAAATTATATAATTTTTATTTTATTGATCAGCTTTTACGCAAGAAAACCCTGGATTATATTGGTATTAATTATTATGGCCGCAACCTAGTGGATGTGCAAAGTTGGAAGATCAGGGATTTATTGCTTCAGACCTGCCAATTCAATCACCATCCATTACGTAAAAATTCTTTAGGGTGGGATATTTACCCAGAAGGACTGTATAAATTATTGATTGCTACGGCCAAGTATAATTTGCCTGTTTTAATTACTGAGAATGGTATCTGTACTCAGGATGATGATTTAAGATGGGATTATATTCGTGAACATCTAGAGCAGCTGCATCGGGCGCTTGGTCAGGGGGTTAGAGTTTTAGGGTATATTTATTGGTCATTGATAGATAACTTTGAGTGGGATAAAGGATTCCTTCCTCACTTTGGGCTGGTGGAGATGGATTATCAAAATTATAAACGTACGATTAGGCCCAGCGCTTATAAATTGGCGGAAGTTTTTAAAAGTGGTGAAATTTAAATGAATCCAGCGGATAAAGAGTTTATTATTGGAGAGTTGTCTTTTTTTGCGGGTTTAAGCAAAAAAGAGTTGGCGATCATTGACGATAAAAGCCAGATTGTTGAATATCACAAAGGCCAAATTATCTATGCAGAAGGTTCTGCTCCGAGTGCATTTTATTGCATTATCTCAGGACGCGTACAAATTTATACTAAAGATAAAGCCGGTAATCAATTAATTTTAGAGTATCTCCACCGGGGAAAATATTTTGGTATTATTTCTTTGCTTACGAAT
>CAYHRM010000132.1:0-3063 GCA_964359035.1 uncultured Planctomycetales bacterium | reverse complement strand
CCGCAATTGAAGCTGGACAATGCCCGATTCTGATGGTTATGGATAAAAATATTCAGCTAGGATTTGATTTAGTTAAAGAAAAAAGTTTAAAGAAAGCGCAGCTGGGGTTGTATAAAAAATTAAATATTACTCCGCGTAAGGTAATTAAGGACCTTTCTAAAGAGGCTGATGTTGAATATAAAGTTGGAGACGAACTTAAGGTCGATCTCTTTAAAGAAGGCGATTTCGTAGATGTAAGCGGAATTTCTATCGGTAAAGGTTTTGCCGGTGGTATGAAGCGTTGGCATTGGAAGGGCGGTCCTCGGACACACGGTTCTACTTCACATCGTAGAGTTGGTTCCATTGGTTCTAGTACTACTCCGGGGAGAGTTTTTAGAGGCCATCATATGCCAGGGCACATGGGCGCAAAAAAAGCCACTGTGCAAAATTTAAAAATTATTAAAATTGATTTAGCGAGCAACCTGCTGTTGATTGAAGGCGGGGTTCCTGGGCATAAAAACGGATATCTAGTGATTACTAAGGCCATTAAGAAAAGGGCTAAGAAAGTAGCGGTCAAGAAATAATATGTTTACATTACCTGTATATGATAGCGAAGGCAAAGAAGTTGATACGATAAAGCTTAATGCTGGGGTTTTTGACGGTAGTCAGAATCTTGAGTGTTTGCATCAGGCGGTTTTAGGTTATTTAGCTAATCAGAGAAAAGGATTAGCTTCGACCAAGACGCGAGGTGAGGTTTCTGGAGGCGGTAAGAAGCCTTGGAAGCAAAAAGGGACCGGCCGCGCACGCGTAGGCAGTACTCGTTCTCCTCTTTGGAGGCACGGTGGTGTTGTTTTTGGGCCACATCCACGTGATTTTTCTTATGAGATTCCTCAAAAGATTAAGGCGCAGGCATTAAAAACAAGTTTAAATGTTAAATTAAATGAAAATAATTTTATGATTTTAGATGAATTCAAGGTTGCGGAGTCCAAAACCAAACAAGCGGTGGGAGTATTTTCTAATCTAAAATTGTTTTCTGCTAAAGATAAAAAATTAAATAAAGTTTTATTTTTAACGCATAAATTAGACGCGCAATTAAAAAGAACCTTAAAAAATATAAGTTTTCTGACTGTAGATTTGGCTTCTGATTGTCACGCTTACGAGGTAATGAATAATAAAAAATTGCTTATTACTAAAGCCGGTTTGGCTGTTCTTACAGAGAGGTTAAAGTCATGAGCCAGATTGCGTTGGTGATTAAAGCATTGTTACAGACGGAAAAATCTAGCACCTATCTTAAAGCGGGTAAATATCTTTTTTTAGTTGATAATGCAGCTAATAAAATTCAGATTAAGCATGCAGTGCAACAGGCTTATAAGGTAAAGGTTAAGAATGTTAATACTCTTGTTTCTCGGGGTAAGCTTAAAAGAGTAAGGCATAAATTAGGCCGCACAGTGGATACTAAAAAGGCGGTAGTTACTTTAGTTGCTGGTCAAAAAATAGAGGTAGCCTAAGATGGGGATTATTAAATTTAAACCGACAACGCCGAGCCGCAGACATATGAGTGGCCCGGATTTTAAAGAGATTACCAAGCATAAGCCGGAGCGTTCATTGTTGCTTCCGCTTAAGAAAACCGGTGGAAGAAATGCTCATGGCCGTATCACTACTCGGCACATTGGCGGTGGGCATAAACGTATGTTGCGGATAATTGATTTTAAACGTAATCTGCTTGATCAGCCGGCAAAAGTTTTGGCGATTGAATATGATCCTAATCGTTCTGCCCGCATTGCTCTGGTGGAATATCCGAATAAAGAGAAGCGATATATTATTGCTCCTTTAGGCCTTAATGTGGAAGATATGATCATTGCGAGTAATCAAAAAGAAATAGAAATTAAACAGGGTAATTGTCTTTTGATACGCAATATTCCTTCTGGAACCCTTATTCACAATATTGAATTATCTTCAGGTAAAGGCGGTCAGATTGTGCGTGGCGCTGGAACGAGCGCTCAAATTATGGCTAAAGAAGGGGATGTTGCACATGTCAGATTACCTTCTGGAGAGGTAAGATTAATAAGCTTGGATTGTCATGCCACCATCGGCCAGATCGGTAATGTTGACCATGATGCAATTGTTTTAGGTAAAGCTGGAAAAAGCCGTTGGTTGGGGATCAAGCCTTCAGTTAGAGGTGTAGTGATGAATCCGATTGACCATCCTCACGGTGGTGGTGAAGGTAAAAGTGGGCAGGGTAATCCGCATCCGGTTACTCCTTGGGGAAAACCTACTAAAGGATATCGCACGAGGAATCGTACAAAGTACTCAAATAAGTTTATTGTTAAAAGAAGGAAGCCATAATTATGCCGCGCTCACTGAAAAAAGGTCCATACGTAGAGGAAAGTTTATTAAAGAAGATTCAAAAACAGACTAAGGCCGGGTTGCGTCAGGCGATTAAAACCTGGAGCCGGCGTTCAACCATTATTCCTGATTTTGTGGGTTTGACTTTTGCGGTACATGATGGTAAAAAGCACGTTCCGGTTTTTGTCACCGAGAATATGGTTGGCCATAAATTGGGGGAGTTTGCTCCGTCTAGGATTTTTAGGAAGCATGGTGGTATTAAGGCTAAGAAGGGGTTGGAGAAAACATAAAATGATTGCCAAGGCCGAAGGAAAATTTTTAAGGATTTCACCCAGCAAAGTTCGTATCGTATTAGATCTTATCCGCGGTAAGGATGCTCTGGTTGCGCAAAGCATCTTGCTGCATGTGAATAAAAGATCAAAAGAATACTTGATAAAAATATTAAAATCTGCCATTGCTAATGCCAAAGTTAAGGGATTTGCGGCGGATAAATTATATGTTTCTAAGGCCCTCTGTAATCCTGGGCCGATGTGGAAAAGATTTAAGGCCGCTGCTTTTGGGCGCGCTGCGTCAATTGTTAAGCGGACGGTACATATTAAGATCGAGTTAGATTTAAAAGCATAAAGTAATGTTTCTCTAAGCTCTAGAGGCTGGGGAAAAATGAGGAGATTAAATTTATGGGTCATAAGGTAAGTCCTTTATTATTAAGGATTGGTTTTATAAGACAGTGGCATTCAC
>CAYHRM010000131.1:0-3063 GCA_964359035.1 uncultured Planctomycetales bacterium | reverse complement strand
AAATAATTAATTTTATTCCATGGTGTGATTTTAAACGCCGGGCCCGAGCACGTAACTCCATTACCGAGATCGCCGGAGTATCATCAATATATATCGGCGCCTCAGAAAGCTTTCCGGCCGCCGCTGTTAAACGCGGCCAATCACTGGTCGCCAAATATCCGGTTCGTACTTTATGCGCATCCACTCGCGCATGTGAACAAAGCATCCTTTGCACCAATTGCTCTTTAGACATCTCCAAGCTAAAAATTGCCGTGGGCACCTTCTCGATTACTCCAGCATATTCAGCAATCCCCAAAGCAAAAGCACTTTTACCCATAGAAGGCCTACCAGCAATAATAATTAAATCTGACGGCTGCATCCCCGCAGTTTTTATATCAAAATCTATATAACCGGTAGGTATTCCGGTAACGTGCGCCTTATTCTGATAAAGCCGATCAATGGTTTCAATACTTTCCTTAACAATCTCTTTAAGATGTAAATAAGTACCTTGATTTTTACGGTCGCTGACCTCAAAAATAAGTTTCTCAGCGGTATCTACAACTTCGGCGATATTTCCTTGACTCTCATGGCAAACCGTAATGATTTTAGTAGAGTTATTAATTAAAGTTCTTAGGATATATTTTTCACGGACAATTCCAGCATAATAATTAATATTCGCCGCGGTCGGAACGGCATTAGCTAAAAAGGTTAAATAACTTGCCCCGCCGATTTCATCCAGCGCGCCATCCATCCTTAAGGCATCCGCCAGGGTAATCAAGTCCACAGCTTTATTGGTATTATAAAGATCACTAATCGCCTGAAATATTTTACGGTGAGTATCTTTATAAAAGCAAGTAGCATCCAATTTCTCAGTAGAGATTGAAACTGCCTCTTCATCTAGCAGCATGGATCCTAAAACTGCCATTTCGGCATCAAGATTTTGCGGAGGAAGTTTATCTAAAATTAAATCTTTGGACATATTAAGCAACCTTTTTTACTACCCACAGTTTAATCGTGGCAATTACCTCTGGATGCAGCTTTACCGGTATCTGATAAATTCCCAAAGATTTTATCGGTTCAGCCAGATCAATAATATTCTTATTTATAGCGAAGCCTTCTGCTTGCAAAGCCTCAGCTATTTCATTGACATTAATACTACCATATAACTTTTCTTCACCTTGAGTCAATGCGGGGATGGTTAAAGCCAACGCACTTAAACGCTGCTTGAGTAATTCCGACTCCTCTTTAATCTTGGTAGATTGTGCAGATTGAGCAAGTTGATCTTGCTCAAGTTTTTTAAGACTACCTGGCGTGGCCAGTTTAGCTAAATTATGCGGAAAAAGAAAATTCCTCGCAAACCCTTCTTTAACGCAAACCACCGTATTTGCCCGGCCAATCTTTTCGACGTCTTTATTTAAAATTACTTCCATTTTAATCTATCGAGTATAGGGAAGCAGGGATAGAAATCTAGCTTTATTAATCAGCTCTTTAATTCTCCTCTGATGTTTAGCGCAATTACCGGAAAAACGGCTAGCATTAATTTTGCCCTTCTCGGTCATAAAAACTTCCAACCTCTTGATATCCTTATAATCAATACTACCTAACTTATCCGCACAGAACCGGCAAAATCTTTTTCTTACCGGGCCCAGCGCATCCTTCTTCTTTTTAATAATCTTTTTATCCTTGCCAAAACCTCTAGTTTTAACCTTCATGTGTTTCATCCTCGCTTTCTGCTAACCATGTTGATTCACTGTTTGATTCCTCGGATAATACTTCCGGCGGTTGTATTGAACTAGCCGGAGCTTGCGCTTTAGCTTGACCCGGAGCTCCCATAAATTGCACACGCTCTGCCCGAACTTCAATTACCGAGCGCTTGGCCCCGGCATTATCCTCCCAAGAACGCGACTGTAACCGGCCCTCAACCAAAACGCTACTTCCTTTATGTAAATACTGATTACATGTTTCTGCCTGCTTACTCCAAACGACTGCCGTAATAAAACAAACCTCTTCTTTTAGCTCCTGATCTTTAGTACGGTATTTACGATTTACCGCCAGGCGTAAATTAGCCACCGCTACTCCGGCTGGGGTATAACGTAACTCCGGATCCTTGGTCAGATTGCCCATTAATAATACTTTATTATAACTAGCCATATGAATTCTTTCTGTCCGCTGAATAGGCAGACGTTTTAGTTAAAAGCTTAAATATCCATCCGGGTAAATAAAACTCTTAAGATATTTTCATTAAGCTTGTAGGCATTGCGTATTTCTTTAATCGAGGCGGCCGGAGCAGTAAAAGCGGCCAAATAATAAACCCCTTCCATAAATTTCTTAATGGGAAAATATAATTTGCGCCTCTCTGCCCAAACCCCTGACTGAGTAATCTGCCCGCTATTCTTAGTGACTAAATCATCAATTTGTTTAAATAACGTTTTCTTATCCTCATCAGATAAATCCGGCTTAATAACTAACATCGCTTCATACTTATTCATTTCTGCTCCTTAGGTTAAATACGTTCATCGTTTGTACTATACCATTTTCCACCCAACTCAAGCAACAGTTAATGGCATCCTCTTCTATCTGCTTGACGAGCACCTTCTCCTGACGTGAAAAACCCGCCAGCACATACTTTGCGGCATCCAACGAGCTTTTTGGCCGTCCAATCCCAATACGTAAACGGTTAAAATCGCGCGTTCCCAAATGCTCAATAATCGATTCCATGCCACGCTGGCCACCACTTGAGCCCTGCGCACGAATTTTAATTTTACCTAGCTCTAAATCTAAATCATCACAAACCACTAAAAGATCTTTTAGCTCAACCTTAAACTTCTTAAGTAAAGCCTTAACCGCTATCCCGCTTAAATTCATATAAGTCTGCGGCAAAGCCAAAACCACATCCTGCTGGAATAGCTTATCCTTAGCCACTAACGAAGAAACCAAACTATCCCGCTTAAAATTAATTTTTAAAGAACTCGCTAAAGATTTTATCACCGCAAAACCAACATACTGCCGGCTTCCGGTATAAATCAAAACGAGATTCCCTAAACCCACAATCAATTTTGCCACGTCAGAAATCATCTATTTGGC
>CAYHRM010000130.1:0-3130 GCA_964359035.1 uncultured Planctomycetales bacterium | reverse complement strand
GAGCAGGACTTTCGTAAAGTCAAGGTCGGTGGTTCGATTCCACTCATCGGCTTAATTTATGGCTTTGCCTATCGGAAGGCAAACCATTGTTTTTTAACTTATGGCTAAATTCCGTAAAGTTTTAAAAAATCGTAACTTTTTTTTATTGTGGAGTGGGCAAATTATTTCCCAGCTGGGGGATAGATTAGGCCAGATGGCCCTGATTGCTTTTGTCTATTTACGCGCGCCGGGCTCGACACTGCAAATTGCCAAAATTCTTTCTTTTACGATTATTCCGGTATTTTTAATTGGCCCCTTAGCCGGGGTTTATGTGGACCGTTGGGATCGGCGTCGTACAATGTATGCCTGTGACTTTTTGCGCAGCTTACTGGTTTTTACCATCCCTTTATTTTTATTCTATACTAAAAGCCTGGGGCCGGTTTATTTGATTATTTTTATTTCTTTTTCTATCGGCAGGTTTTTTGTCCCGGCCAAGCTTTCAATCATACCAGATTTGGTGGATAAAAAAGACTTCTTGGTGGCTAATTCTTTAATTAATACCTCCGGAATGATTGCGGCAATATTAGGTTTCGGGATAAGCGGGGTATTGGTCGAGAAGTTAGGGGCTAAAAGCGGGTTTTATCTGGATTCTTTAAGTTTTTTACTTTCCGGGACATTCATCTTTCTAATCTCCAAACGATTTGCGTTGGCGATGAATTTTAAAGAAGTGGGCAAAGAGATCGTGGGGGCAATTAGAAAGTCGGTTTTTCAAGAGATTAGGGAAGGCGTTCTTTATTTTATTCGTAAAAAAGATATTCGTTTTACAGCGGGGATTATTTTTGCGCTTTGGTCAGCATTAGGCGCAGTTTATGTGGTGGTGATTGTTTTTGTGCAGAAGACATTGCATTCAGCAACTAAGGATTTGGGGCTTTTGGTGATGTTTTTAGGGATTGGTTTATTTTTGGGTTCTTTAATTTATGGCAAATTTGGCCAGCGTGTTTCGCATTATAAGATTATCTTCGTTTGCCTGGTTGCTTCTGGTATAATGCTGGTCATCTTTGCTTTGGGAATTTATTATTACCCTTATTTTATTATTGCGGCATCTTTAGCTTTAAGCCTAGGTTTGATTATTGCTCCGATTATGATTGCTTCTAATACGATTATTCATAAGGTGAGCGATAATGAAATGTTGGGTAAGATTTTTAGTTCCTTGGAAATTGTGATGCATTTGGGGTTTCTTTCGTTTATGTTTATCAGCAGCGTGTTGGCGGAGAAATTTTCACATGTATCCATTTTGGTTAGCGTGGGTTGTTTATTAAGCTTGTTGGGTTTGGTTAGTTTAATTTTTGATCGAAAGGTGGCATGGTTAGATTAGCGGAAAATAAACATTATACAGATAATAAATTGACGCAGAGTTTACCGCTTCCGTCGATTGTTTATCTTCCTTTGATCCAGCATTTAGGAAAGATATGTAATCCGGAGGTTAAAGTTGGTGATCCGGTTAGTCTTGGCCAAAAGATTGCTAGTATTAGCGCTCATGTTTATGCGCCAATTCATGCCTCGATATCAGGTAAGGTGGTGGCTATTCAAAATTGGCCGCATCCTGTTTTAGGCCGGGCTAAGGCCGTGGTCATTGAAGGCGATGGCCAGGATAATCTGGCAGGTTTTTGTTTGAAAGATCAACCAGAGATAGATAAGTTAACCGCACAAGATTTAAGAAAAATTGTTTTAGATGCCGGGATAGTCGGGATGGGCGGGGCAAGCTTTCCTACGCATATAAAACTCAATCCTCCTCAGCCGGTAGATACTCTGATTATTAATGGAGCTGAGTGTGAGCCATATTTAACTTCAGATGACCGGTTGATGGTTGAAAAGACCAAGGAGATATCAGCTGGCATTGCTTTGGTGGCTAAATGTTTGGGTGTAAAAGAAGTTTATTTTGGGATAGAAGAGAATAAACCCCAAGCGATAAAAGCCTTTTCGGCAAATACTAATTTAAAAATTAGAATTTTGAAATCAGAGTATCCGCAGGGTGGAGAAAAACAATTAATCCAAAATATATTGGGCAAGGAAATTCCTCGTACAAAACTTCCTTTTGATATTGGCGTAGTAGTACAAAATGTAGCAACGGTATATGCAATTTATGAGGCGGTTTATAAAGGCAAGCCTTTGATTGAGCGGATCGTTACGGTTACGGGTAGTTGTTTGGCGAGTCCTAAGAACTTACTCGTGCGTATTGGTACGCCGATTAAGAATTTGATAGAATTTTGTGGGCCGCTTAAAGAGCCTCCGGCAAAAATTATCATTGGCGGACCAATGATGGGTATTGCCCAGTATACGGATCAAGCTCCTATAATAAAATCCAGCAGTGGTTTATTGCTGATGAATGAAAATGAGGCGAAAGTTTTAGATGAGGATCCTTGCATACGTTGTGCAGCTTGTGTGCGTGGCTGCCCGGTGGGCCTGATGCCTTGTCAGATTAATCTAGCTTCGGAAAGATCGCTTTGGAATTTAACGAAAGAGTATGGGGCCAGCGATTGCATTGAATGCGGCATATGTAATTATGTTTGTCCTTCTAACCGTAGATTGTTGCAGACGATTAAAAGGGCTAAATTAGAGGTAGTTAAATGAGAGAGATGGCGCGTTATGGTTTTATTTTGGCGCTTATTTGTGTAATTGCCGCAGGATTATTGGCGACAGTGAATAGGTTTACTGGCCCTAAAATCATTGCCGCCGCTTTAAGTGAGGAACAGGCAGCGCTTAAAGAGGTTATGCCTTTGGCTGTCAAATTTGCTATCGTTAAGTCGGATACGGATGAGGTCTTATATTATAAGGCATTTGATCGCCAGGATAAGCTCATGGGGTTTGTTTTTAAGGCTAGTGGTAAAGGATATTCTAGCGTGATTGAAACTTTGACCGGAATATTTCTGGATGAAACAATTAGTGCGATAAAAATTATATCTTTAAATGAGACTCCGGGCTTAGGAATGCGGGTCACCGAAGATAAGTTTATGGGCCAGTTTAATCATCAGAATAGTTTGGATTTATCCAGTGTTGAGGCAATAGCCGGGGCAACAATTTCTAGCCGCGCAGTAATAAATTCAGTGATGAAGAAGGCGCAAGAAATAAAAGAATTAATAAAAGATGATCT
>CAYHRM010000129.1:0-3215 GCA_964359035.1 uncultured Planctomycetales bacterium | reverse complement strand
ATCTCCTGCGTCTTAATCTTCTTCCGCGCAAACATCTTATCCTGCCGCCCCTGAGAAAACGCTCCATATAACAAAGCGTAGTTACCCGGCATAATTACTGAAAATCCGCTAGCTAAATTTAACTCGCGTTTTTTTAAAATCTCTTTGGCCAAACTATGGGCTCTGCCCTTTAACCCTGCAGAAGTAGTTACGCTAAAAATATAAGCGCTAGATTTTATTTTCACAATACTTAAAAACTTCGCAACAATCAACGGTAAACCAAACATATACACCGGAAAAACAAAACCTATCACCTCATACGCTGTGGCATCCGGCATTTTTAATGCCCTGCTTATCGGAATAAGCTGAGCGCTATCTAATCCCTTAGCCAGATCCTTAGCCACGACTAAAGAGTTTCCAGTGGCTGAAAAATAATAAATCGCTGTTTTCATTTAAATTTTAACACTCTTATACTGATTTATTCTAATAAATCTAGCAATTTCTATTACAATTATATAAGTCTGAGCCTATTCTGGCAAGAAGTATCTAGCTTAAGGAAAAAACTATATCGGCATACAGGATAGATTAAAAAATAAATTACTCGACGAACTTATTTACCAAAGCTACATTATTTATAATTATTACTTTCAACATTTTCACGCCTAAACCAATATCTTTTGCAATAAATTAAACAAATAACCCGTAATCATAATACCCAAAGCAGTTACGCCAAAGAAAATAGCGATTAATTTTAATTTCATTGCCCTTCTTAACATAATTGCTTCCGGAAAGCTTAGCGCAGAAACTGCCATCATAAAAGCTAAAGCTGTACCTAACGGAAAACCTTTCTGAAATAAAACGATCGCCACCGGAAGTATCGCCGCGCAACTACCATATAAAGGAACGCCGATTAAAGTAGCAATCGGCACTGAGAAAAAACCAGCCCTGCCAATTATTCTCTGAACCGCTTCCTGAGGTATATAATTATGAATTAAGGCCCCAACGCCAACACCCACTAAAACCCAAATCCAGAGCTTTTTGATAATGGAAAGTGCTTCGTAAATACCAAAGGCCAATCTATCCTTAAGCCCTTGCTCTTTTATTTTACTATTAAAAATATCCGCATCCGGAGTAATCATATCCTGAACAATATATTTTTCCAAATGCAGCTTGCCTAAAATAAGCCCCGCAACTACGCCAATCACAACGCCACTAGCAACATAAGCCAGTGTGATTTTCCAGCCAAAAAATCCAAACATTAACACTACTAAATATTCATTTATAATCGGAGAGGTAACCAAAAAGGAAAATGCTATCCCTAATGGTATTTGCGCCTCAATAAAGCTAAAGAAAATTGGAATGGAAGAACATGAACAAAAGGGCGTAAGGGCACCAAATATAGCGGCAAACAAATTCCCTAACCCCTTACTTTTACTTAACCATGCCTTGATTTTTTGCTGCGGCAGGAATGTCCTTAAAAAACCAATCACGGTAATCAAAGTAAAAAGCAATAACATAATCTTTATGGAATCATACAAAAAGAAATTAGCCACCCCAGCCAATTTTGATTGAGCCGGTAACCTTAACACCCCATAGATAAAACCATCAACAATTAACTGCAACATTTTTTGTCCGTCTTATCAGTCGACTTGCAACAACAAGAAGAAGATTTAGATTTTTCTTCCATTTTTTTATCAATTTTAACCATCAAGCTTAAGATAAATTGCTTTAACTTACCTGGCTGATGATCTTTTGTTTTTTGAGCCATGGCTCCTCCCTGGTTTTATTTTACAACACCCACCCTCAATTTTTATGTCTTTAATATTTACCAATGCATCCGCTATTTTTTTATGCGCTGCGCGAATAATCCGGGAAAAAGTAGGCCGAGAGATCTTCATCAGCTTTGCCGCATCCACTTGCTTTAATTCTTCCAGACAAGCCAAGCGCACTGCCTCAAATTCATCCAAAGTTAAATAAACACCCTCTATTTTATCTTTTGATTTACAAAGAGGCCTAAAACACCTTTGGCCAGGTAAACATTTAATCCATCTTATTCTTTTCGGTCTCATAAATTAACCCTTTATTATGAACATATGTTCATAATTAGTTTCGCACAACTGGCCACTTTGTCAACTAAAAATTACTTAATTAAACACTTCTCATCTAAGAGTAAATAATAAAGGCTACTGACGCATTAGATCAATAGCCTTTGTTATATCCTTAAAATTTTTATAAAATTAATTATCGCTTTTAGCTTTTATACTCTTCTCAATAGATTTAATCAATACATCCCAATCAATAGGCTTAACAATATAATCAACAACCCCGCATTTATAAGCTTTTAATTTATCCGCATCCTTAATTAATCCAGAGATAACAATAATCGGCACGCCCATGCCGATGGGGTCGCAATCAAGCATTTGACATGCCTCTATCCCCCCCAATCCCGGCATAAGTAAATCAAGTAATATAACATCCGGAGCAAATTCATGCACCTGTGCAATAATATCTTTTGCGCTAGTCAGCGCTCTTACCTCATATGCGTCACCACGCTCAAGATGCATCTTCATTAAAGCTACCGTATCCGTTTCATCATCAATGATTAAAATCTTTTTTTTCATATTTATATCTTCCCCTTTATAAATTATCCCTTAAGCTTTCTTTTAAAAACACTAATTTTAACTGCTCCAAATTTTATTATAGACTTAATAACTGATTATTTCAAGAATATTATAAAGTTCAGAAAAAATTTATTCAGATAATTCCTCTAAATACTCCCACCGCGCATACGCCTCTTCTAGCTGTTTTGATAAAAATTCTGACCTGGCCTCGGTTTTTGCAATTTCCGCCGGATCTTTCTGATAAAAATTAAAATCAGCTAAAAGAGCATAAAGCTCTTTCTGTTCAGCTTCTATCTTCTCAATTACCAAGGTAAAATTATCAAGTTCGCGCTGCTCTTTAGAGCTAAGTTTTCGCGCAACGATCGAAATTTTAGGCTGCATATTTTCTTTTACTGGTTTTATTTTCACAGACGCTTGCTTTAAAATTTTTCGCTGGCTTAACCAATCATCATAACCGCCAACATATTCATTAATCAAACCATCCCCTTCCAAGACCATAGTTGAGGTCACCACATTATTAAGAAAAACCCGGTCATGACTAACCAAAAGAAGTGTGCCCGGATACTCCAATAATAATTCTTCAAATAGTTCAAGAGTCTCGATATCTAAATCATT
>CAYHRM010000128.1:0-3251 GCA_964359035.1 uncultured Planctomycetales bacterium | reverse complement strand
GATTTATTTGAGTTTTCCGGGTAAAGTATTTTTTGCTAATTCCGGAGCGGAGGCTAATGAAGCGGCAATTAAATTAGCCAGAAAATTTGGTAAGGGTAGGTATGAGATAATTACTTTTCAAAATGCTTTTCACGGAAGAACTTTGGCGGCTTTGGCTGCTACGGGTCAGGAAAAATACCAGAGTGGATTTGAGCCAATGCCGGAAGGTTTTAAACAGGTGAAGTTTAATGATCTGGCTGCGGTTGAACAGGCAATTACCGATAAGACTGTAGCGATTATGTTGGAGCTGGTTCAGGGTGAAGGTGGAGTTAATCTTGCTAACCGGGATTTTGTTTTGTCTTTGAGACGGATATGTGATGAGAAAAAATTACTTTTAATTATTGATGAGGTGCAAACGGGGATAGGCCGGAGCGGGAAAATGTTTTGTTATCAGCATTATGGCATTACTCCTGATCTGATGACTTTAGCTAAGGCTCTGGGAGGAGGTTTACCGATCGGTGTTTTGATCGCTAAAAAAGAACTGAGTGATATTTTAGCCCCGGGTATGCATGCCTCTACTTTTGGAGGTGGCCCGGTAATTTGTCGGGCAGCTTTAGGGGTTTTAAAAGCTATGCAGAAAGAGAAGATTTTGAGTAATTGCCAAAATATGGGTAAGTATCTTTTAGAAAAATTAGCTTCTTTAAAAATTACTTATCCGGTGATTAAAGAAATAAGGGGCCTGGGTTTAATGTTCGGGGTAGAATTAAATATTCCTGGAAAGCAAATCGTTGAGGCGGCGATAGAGAAAGGTTTGTTAATCAATTGCACGCATGATACGGTTTTAAGGTTGATGCCGGCATTAAATGTTACTAAAAAAGAAATTGATCAGGCCGTGAGAATGCTGGAGAACGTCATTGCGAGGAGCGTTAGAGACGAAGCAATCTAAAAAAAAGAGATTGCTTCAGCGCCTTTGGCGCTTCGCAATGACTAAAGAGGAGCATAAATGAAAAAAGATTTGATTTCTATTAAGGATTTAACCACGCAAGAAATTGAGGATTTGTTTGATCTGGCGGTTAAATTAAAGATGAATAAATCTAAATTTAACAAGGTTCTCGCCGGTAAGTCACTGGCTTTAATTTTTCAGAAGCCATCCAACAGAACGCGGGTATCTTTTGAGGTTGGGATGTATCAGTTAGGAGGAAACTCTATTTATTTGTCTCCCAGTGAGATTAATCTGGGGGTCAGAGAATCGATTAATGATGCGGCCAAGACTATCTCGCGGTATGTTGATGGGATTGTTTTAAGAACTTTTGAGCATAAAAATTGTTTGGATATGGCGCTTGCTGCGGGAGTCCCGGTAATTAATGGTTTAAGCGATTTTTCGCATCCTTGCCAGGCCTTAGCGGATCTTTTTACGATTGGAGAAAAATTTTCACGTTTAAGCCAAGCTTCGCAAAAAGTGGCAAGAAGATTAAAGGGGTTAACTTTGGCTTATGTTGGTGACGGAAATAATGTTTGTAATTCTTTACTTTTTGCCGCCGCCAAAACCGGAATGAATATTGCTGTCGCTACTCCTGCTGGATATGCTCCTAATTCGGAAGTAGTTAAGCAAGCAAAGGAGATGGCAAAAGAGACGCATAGCCAGATAACGATTACGGAAGATCCGTTGAGTGCAGTTAATGGGGCTCAGGTTGTTTATACAGATGTCTGGGCGAGTATGGGGCAGGAAGAAGAAATTAGTAAAAGAAAGATTATCTTTAAAAATTTTCAGATTAATGCTAGGCTCTTAACTAACGCAGCGCCGGGTGTTTTGGTCATGCACTGCTTGCCGGCGCATCGGGGCGAAGAGATTACTGATGATGTGATGGATAGTAAGAATTCAATTGTTTTTGATCAAGCGGAAAACAGAATGCATGTGCAGAAAGCGATTTTAATAAAATTACTAAGCAAAAATTAATAGGAGAATTGATGAAAAAAGTAGTATTAGCATATTCTGGTGGGCTGGATACCTCTTGTATAGTTAGATGGTTAAAAGAAAGAGGCTATGAAGTAATCTGTTTTGTGGCGGATCTTGGCCAAGGGTTAGGCCAGGGTGAAAATTTTGAAGCCATTGAAGAGCGCGCTTTGGCGGCGGGTGCTTCCAAGGTATACATCCGTGATCTTCAAGAAGAATTTATTAATGATTTTATTCTTCCGGCATTAAAGGCTAATGCGGTTTATGAGGGTAAATATCTTTTGGCTACGGCGTTGGGCCGGCCATTAATTGCTAAATATTTGGTGCAGATTGCGCATAAAGAGAAGGCTACTGCTGTTGCCCATGGTTGTACGGGTAAGGGTAATGATCAGGTAAGGCTGGAGGTAGCTGTGGGTATACTTGATCCAAGGTTAGAGATTATTGCTCCGGTTAGAGAATGGGAGTTTAAATCGCGCGATGAAGAGATTGAATATGCGTTAAAATATAATATTCCCATTGATGTTACTAAAAAGAAACCTTACAGTATTGATAGAAATATCTGGGGGATAAGTATTGAGGCGGGCATATTGGAAGATTTGGAGCAGGAGCCGCCGGAAGATGCTTATATGATTACTAAAAGTCCGACGCATACCGCCAGCTATCCGCGGTATCTGGAGATAACTTTTGTGCGAGGCGTACCGACTAAAATTGATGGTAAAATATTTAAAATTAAAAATTTAATTAATCAGCTTAATGAAGTAGGTGGACAATTTGGTGTAGGTAGAAGTGATATGGTTGAAAATAGGTTAGTGGGAATTAAATCGCGGGAGATTTATGAAGCCCCCGCGGCGACCATTCTTTATACTGCGCATAAAGAATTGGAAGCTCTGGTATTAGATCGAGAGTTGGCGCATTTTAAAGAGATGATCAGCCTTAAATATGCTGATTTGGTTTATTATGGCCTCTGGTTTTCTGCGCTTAAAGATGCTTTGGATGGTTTTGTAGACAAGACGCAGAAATTAGTTAGCGGCACGATTAAATTAAGATTATCTAAAGGCAGTTGTGTTGCCGTGGGGAGGAAATCAACGCATTCTCTTTACAAAAAGGAATTAAGTACTTATGGAAAAGAAGATAAGTTTGATCAGAAGTTGGCGGAAGGCTTTATTAAGATCTGGGGTATGCCTTATAAGCGTTAGATAAGTATTGCCGGTAGGGATGACCTTAAGGCGAATTAGATACATATTATTTGGTAGATAGAAAAGGTGATTAAATGGCTAAAAAACTTTGGGGAACAAGGTTTAGTAAGAAGACGAATGCG
>CAYHRM010000127.1:0-3324 GCA_964359035.1 uncultured Planctomycetales bacterium | reverse complement strand
TTTTCTGCACAATCGCCAAAAATATTATTACTAACCTGCTTGCCGGTAATATTAGCTGAACCCTTTAAAAAAAAGGTTCTTATTGTGCCGACATTACACCAACCAAGCGACGCTTCAACAGCATGCTTTCCTGCAGTATTAGCTAAAACACATAAAGCATCTATCTCTCCGTTGAAAGACTTAACCGCCTGTTTGGCAAGTTCAGGAAAAAGGCCTTTTTTCCGCCACTCTGGAGCAATTAACATATCAACCGCTTGACCGATAAACACCCCATTATTTAATCTTCTCTTCTTTAAACCAAACATACCACACATTTGATCATCCTTAAAAGCGCACATTAAAATGGTGGGCTCATGCGGATAAACATATTGCCAATAGAAATATTCCGGCTTTATTTTGCGCGCATACTGATTATTCATCAACGCAACAAACTGGAAAGCATCCGAAATATTCGCCGGTCGCAACTCTAATTGATCGAAAACTTCCTTACTATTAATTACCATCCCTGTTTAATGACCTTTACGATTTTATTGATTTGATCATCAGTTAATTTATTATGCAAAGGAATGGAAACCTGTTGCTCATTAAAGATCTTCTGATTTACTAAATCTAAGCAAATACCGCCAAAAACAATATTTCGATCAATTCTCTGATGCACCACTGATGCCGGTATACCATGCTCACTCAACTTCTTAATAAAATTTAAGCGATCCTCTACTAAAATTGTAAATAACCAACAGGCGCTCTTACGGTTACTGGCATAATTAAGCAGCTTAAGTCCAACGGTATTACTAAGATTTTCCCGATACAATCTAGCTATTTCCTGACGATGCTTTAAATTTTTCCTGAAATCAAACAAATTGCCTAAACCAATAGCCGCGTTCAAATCATTCATATGGTATTTGTAACCTACTTCTTTTACATTATACTGGCGCTCTCCCAATATAGAAAGCTGGCTATGCTCCCTATCTATCCCAAACCAGCGCCTAGCCATTGCTTTCCTGAAATCAACAGGCGACATGCAACATAACGCTCCGCCATCTGCAGTAGTTAAATGTTTAATAGCTTGAAAAGAAAATGCGGTAAATCTCGATATTGCTCCAATAGGCTTATTTTTATACACCGCCCCTAATGCATGAGCAGCATCTTCGACAACTGAGAGTTTAAATTCTTTTGCCAGCGCATTAATCTCATCCATATCACAAGGGTAGCCACCCCAATGAACAGGTATAATTGCTTTAGTGCGGCGAGTAATTTTCTTACGGATAGCAACCGGATCAATATTTCCTGTATCAGGCTGAATATCAGCAAAAACAGGTTTTGCTGATTGCATTAATACCGCTAAACCTGTAGCAATAAATGTCTGGGCAGGTAAGATAACCTCATCACCCGGGCCAACTCCAGAAACTGCCAAGCCTAAATGCAATGCTGATGTACAGCTGTTCAAAGCAACAGGATTCTTTAGGCCTAAACGCTTAGTTAAATCTGCCTCAAATTTTTTAACTAACCTGCCTTCGCTTACCCAGGTTGATTTAAGCGTTTTTGAAGCCTGCTTTACAGCTTCAGGAGAAATATTTGTATTAAAAAATTCAATTGCCATGTAGGCCCCCAAGCTTGCGCTCATAAAGTTGCACTACAATACGGTAAGGCAAAAAATTTTTCTTAAAAAAATTTCTTTTTAGTTTATAATCAGGATCTTCTCCCCACTTCTCCTCCAAAATAACTTTATAACCTCTGCCATCAAGAATGCCACAGATTTTTAACCAGTTATCATACTCTTCCTGATAGGTAAAAATTATCCAAAGCCTTTTTACGCTAGATTTATCCAAATTCTGTAATTTTTCCACTAATTTCGGGTCCCCCAGGTTTAATATCGGATCATTGTAATAGTAACGCAAAGGGACAATCCCCAGACCAAGGCAATATAATGTTTCATTTTTTCCGACATTCTCTTTTAAAAAAGTACCGATCTGCCTCCAAGGATCAACGTTGCCCATAAAATGAAACTCTTTATTAGCATAATAATTTCTGATTCCGTATCCCCAGACAAGAATGATAACCAAAGCCCCAACCGCCATGGCCTTTTTGGGCAACATCCATAAACCGGCAGCCACAAATATAAAAAAGACCGGCGCAATAAACATGAAATACCTGGGCAAAGAAATCCGGAATAAAATACCAATAGCTAAAGGTAAAAACAGCAACAATAAAAGATATAACCTCTCCCGAGATAAAGGTATTTTTTTAATAAAAGTAAGGATGAAACAGCTAATGATAATAAACAGGGCGGGAACCACAATTAAATTCCAAGGTAAAATTGTCTGCCCAACTGAAAAAGAAAAGAAATTATAAAAAAAGTCCACAATCTCCTTACCAAATACAAGAGGAAACCTTTCCCGGGGAATCGCCCAAGGCGCAAAATACACAATATCTTTAATAAACGACAATATCCTTACCATAAAAAACAAAAGTGAAACAGTGTTGACTATAAGCCAAGGCTTAATAATATTCCGGTAGCTGCGATTCTGAATTAATAAATATAACCACTGCACGCCGATAGTCAAAAAGGCATAGGTATGCGTATAAATATTTAAGATATTTACAATGGTAAAAATAACCCATAAAGATTTCTTATTCTGCCGAATTGATCTGATAAAGAAATACGTGGAAAGCAGAGAAAGCAAAGTAAATAAAGAGTAAACGCGGATTTCACGGTCATAAAGCAATAAAAAAGGTGAAAATGCAGTAAAAAACGCTGCGGTTAGAGACACTCTCTGGTCAAAAAATAATCGGCTTAAAAAATATACTGCCAAAATAGACAAAATTCCAAATATAACTGAAAGTGAACGCATAAAAAACTCTGAAGTGCCCATAGAGATCCAGAACTTCAACAGCAAAGAATAAAATTTAGGCAAATCATCTTCAGGTGTGTGTGCAAGAAAAGTTGTCAAATTAACAATTTTAGCGGAATTAGTGACTGTGACTAATTCATCTGTCCAGAGACTTTTTTCTCCTAATTGATAAAATCTCGACAAGGCACCTAGGCAAATAATCCCAAAAAGAATAATATAGATGTTTTTAATTTTCATTCGTAATAATTACTAGTTCACGTTATTATTAATCAAAACCCTGCGATCCCTTATTTGTATGTTCCTGATAGCAGATGCAACTCCCAACATAATCCAGGCCTCAAAAGATTCAAACTCCTGGCTAATTAAAGCTGCCAAAAGATAGCTCACACTAAAAGCAAAGATTGCCAGAGATATATTGCGCATATATGGATCGGCCTTACCATCTCTCATGCAATCAAAAAGATACTTCAGC